>JAOZTW010000337.1:0-2419 GCA_029938985.1 Bacteroidales bacterium
TGCGGTATTTAAAAAATAAAAATGCCTTGTACTTTACACTTATGAAAAACGCCCTGTTTTTAAATTGTGTTTTTTTACAACTAATAATTTTTAAAAAATGAAAGAAAAATTAATAATAAGTGGTCGTCATATTTTAAATTTAGACCCGCACCTACACATGTGGCATTGGCAAATTCCATTATATCTTTTTTTGGGAGGACTTGCAGCAGGAATATTATTTTTTGCATCATTTATGGCTATCAGAGGAAATGATGAAAAATATCCAATATCAGTAAAATACACGCCAATAATAGCACCTTTTGCGTTAATTCTCGGTTTGGGAGCCTTGATGCTCGACCTTAAGAATCCGCTGTTTTCGTGGCAACTATATACTACTTTTAGAATAGAGTCTCCAATGTCCTGGGGGGCTTGGACACTAATGTTTATAACACCCTTATCTATTGTGTGGGTTGGTTCTTATTTAAAAGAGATTGTTCCAAAAATATGGAATAAAAAGAAGTTTATAAATAAGTTATTAAAAATTTTATTTAAAGAAACAAACGAAGGAAAAGCAAACTGGGAATGGAAGTTTAATTTTCTTATTAAATTTGAAACTTATGTTATAAAATTCAGAAAACCAGTAGCATGGACAATGCTTGTTAGTTCGGTTATTCTTGGAATATATACAGGAATATTACTCTCGGCGTTCAATGCCCGTCCGCTTTGGAACACCTCCGTACTTGGACCTTTGTTTTTAACATCAGGATTGTCAACCGCAGCTGCCGTTAATATTATTTTTGCCAAAACAAAAAAAGAACGAATGCTTTACAGTAGAATAGATATTGTTTTAATAATAATTGAGTTATTTCTTATCGTTCACATGTTTATGGGCTTTTTGGCAGGTACGGAAATTAAAATTTTAACAGCACAAATGTTTCTCGGCGGTCAATTTACAATACCATTTTGGGTACTTGTTGTTGGTCTGGGACTAATAATTCCTCTATTATTAGAGAGTTTAGAATTAAAAGGTTTTCATATTCCACCAATAATTCCTGCAATACTTGTACTACTTGGTGGACTGTTTTTTAGGTTTATTATGGTAGAAGCAGGGCAATTTATAGGATATTTATTTTAAAATTTAAAAAAATGATAGAAAAAAGCAAAAAATACATGAATCCCTATCTTGCGGGAGTAATTATGGGCTTGATAATAATAGGTTCTTTTTATTTAACAAGAGAGGGTGTGGGAGCAAGTGGAGCTTTTAAAAGCGTGGTTGTGAGTGGAGTAAAAGCTATTGCTCCTGGTCATGCCGAAAGTTCTACTTTTTATCAAAACTATATTAAATCACACGCACACCCATTACAGTCGCGCTTGGTTTTGCTTGTACTTGGAATACTTGTTGGAGGATTTATTTCGGGTAGCATAATGGGACGCTTGAAATTTAAAATAGAGCATTCTCCCAAAATAAGTTCAAAAACAAGAATTATTGTAGCCATAATTGGTGGTGTTTTGTTTGGTTTTGGTGCCTCCTTAGCACGAGGTTGTACAAGTGGAGCAGCCTTAACAGGAATGGTGTCATTGTCGGTAGCAGGTTTTGTAACAATGATTTTTATCTTTGGAACAGGATATGTAATGGCATATTTTTTTCGCAAACTATGGTTGTGATGCAATGATACAATGATATGATTACAAACCAATAGATTAAAAAAAACAAATGTATAAAAACTTTTGTATGGATACTTACAAAAGTTGTACTACAAGTATATAAAATTAATTATCAAACTTTAAAAACGTATGGGACCTTTAACAGAATTTGGAATATTAAATCACGAAGGAGGAATATTGGCAGCTTTTATCATAGGCATAGCTTTTGGTTTTATTTTAGAACAGGCAGGATTTTCTTCGTCTCGCAAGATGGCAGGTGTTTTTTACGGCTACGATTTTGTAGTTCTAAAAGTGTTTTTTACCGCAGCCGTAACTGGAGCTGCTGGACTTTTATTTCTTAATTATTTTGAATTAATAGATTTAAGTCAGATTTATGTAAATAGATTTTTTCCGCCAGCCGCCATAGCTGGAGGAGTAATAATGGGCTTGGGATTTATTATAGGAGGCTTTTGTCCAGGAACGAGTGTTTGTGCCGCTGCAATAGGAAAAATAGATGCAATGGCTTTTGTTGGAGGAATTATAATTGGAATAATTATTTTTGCAGAAACATTTCCATTATTTAAAAATTTCTTTAATATGAACCCAAAAGGAAATATAAAACTAACCGAACTACTTGGTATAAAAGATGGTATATTTGTATTGTTTTTTATTATCATAGCTATTGTTGTGTTTTTTGTAAGCTCAAAAATAGAAAAGAAAGTTAAAAAAGTGGAGTATTAGTCATATCAAAATAAATAATTAACCATTTAAACTTGTTCTTTTGAATTTTATCTTC
>JAOZTW010000337.1:2429-6073 GCA_029938985.1 Bacteroidales bacterium
CAAATATCTTGATATTATTATATTTATTGAATTGGTAAAAATAAAAATAACATCACTTAAATTGGTTAATTATTTATTTTAATATGCCTTAATAAATTGTTTTTTATTATTTAAAATTAAAAAAAATGAGAAAAAAATATATTATCGTGTCTGTAATAGCTATCAGTCTTGGAATTATATTAGCTATACTGCCAGCAAAAAAAATAAGAACAGAAGTTCGTCCCAACCAAATGCTAATGGAATTGCTTGACGAAACCAGATATATGTCGGTAGATAAAGTAGCAGAATATATTGTAGAACAAAATCGTTTTGGCCTTTTAATAGATGTACGCACGCCAGAAGAATACGCCGAATGGAGTTTGCCTGGAGCTTTTAATATACCGTTTGACAGCATATTAAGTCCTAATTATGAGTATATTCTAAATCAGGATATTTATACAAATATTCTTTTTTCTAACGGCACTACCTATTCAAGTCAAGCTTGGATGCTTTTGAAACGAAAAGGATATACAAATAATTATATAATGAAAGGAGGGTTGAATAATTTTATTACAACTTTTTTAACAACACAATATCCATTAGAATCAGAATCTAACGAAACATTTGACTTATATCAATTTAGAAATGGGGTTCGTCAATATTTTACTGGCTCAGGCGAAATACCTGCGTCAAACGAGCAAGAACCAAAAAACGAAATTATTATTAAAAAAAATAAGAAAAAAGAAGACGACGTGGGAGGTTGTTAGTGGTTAGTTGTTTTTTGTTTACATCTTAATTTCTTTTTTTGCATATTTTAAGTAAATGAGAAATAGTTAACCCTTTTTTATCAGTTGCCACGTACTTTAGTGCGTGGTTCCCAGCAACACCTCAAAGATAACTTTAGTCTAATTAACTTTTTATCAGTTGCCACGTACTTTAGTGCGTGGATACATTAAAATTTAAGCTTTTTTGCCTGTAATGAAAGATAATTATAAAAGTGTAAACGATTAATGAAAATGCCATTTTTTAAAATATAAAAAAACAAGTTTAAATACCGTAAGTTAAATCTTTAATAAAAAATAAATTATGAAAAATAATAAATTAATTTTAATAATATCACTAATTGTTTTACCTGTTTTTTTATTAATATTTCTTTTTAGTAGAAACAACAAACCCGAATATGAAACAACAATAGAAGAAATGCAGATTGCACAACAAAACTATGAAAAAAATATTATTTCATTAGAGCAATTTAAAGAAATTTATAGTTCAAACGACAGCCTTTTTTGTTTTGTAGATTTAAGAGACCCAAGAAATTACGTTGCAGGTCACCTACCGCACTCTATTAATTTGCCTTTTGAGGATATTTTAAACAAAAAAAATGGTGAAATATTGAACAGAGACAAAATAGTTAATGTATTTTACCATAGTAATCATAGTGTTGCTACCGAAGCTTTTATTTTACTTTCGCAAATAGGATACAAAAATAACAAAGTATTAATAGGAGATTATGATTTTATTAAAAAACAAATAATTGATAATTTTTCTCCAATATCGGGATATTCTAAAAATGGGACTGAAAAATTAAATTACAAAGAAATAATAAGCAAAGCCTCCGCCAAAGGAAGTGTAAGTTCGCATGAGACAATAATACCAACCACTATAGTTCCTACAAAAAAAATGAAAAAAGAGGAAGATGTAGGTGGTTGTTAGACTGTCTAAACACTAAAATACTGATTGATAAAAACCGAGTGAATTGCTTTTATAAATATCAGACAGATAAGTATTGTAAATAAGTTTTCCCGACTTTTCAGATAAATACTAAAAAGTAGTTGATACTTTTTAGTATTTAAAAACCTTATCGGTTTACAGTTAAATATTATGATAAAATAAGGAAATTAGGTTTAAGTAAAGTCATTACAATAATTGATTTTTTAATCTATTGGTTTATAGTATCATTTCTCATAAGAATAAATATTTTTTCTATAATGAGAAGGAGTAACACCCGTATGTTTTTTAAAAACTCTCCAAAAAGTATTTCTTGTTTTGAAACCTGCAATTTCGGCTATTTCTTCAAGCGAATATTTTATATATTTCACATTTTCAATCATTTGTTGCACTTCTTTTACTCGGTATTCATTCACAAAATCACTAAAACTTTTATTTATGCTACTGTTTAATAGTTTTGATAACTTGTTAGTGCTTGTGTTCAAACAATTAGCAAATTGTGTTAGCGTAAAATCTTTGTTTAAAAACAATTTTTCGTTATCCATAATTTCTTTTATTTTTTTAATCATTTCACTATCTTCGTTCGAGACAATTATCTCTTCCTGTACGTTTTTTTTCACCAATTTTATGAGTTTTTTATTTTCATGTTCTGTTTTTATTATAACTTGATTTTTTTCAACCAATTTATTATAAGCGAATTTATTTTTTTTGAACAAAAGAAAAACCGTTATTAACAAAACTAACACGACTATAGTAATTGATATTAATATTTTTATTTGATTAATTTTATTTTTCAATAAAATTTTTTGCATTTTATTTTGTGATTTTGTAGCAGCATATTCCTGTCGGAGTTTAAATTCAATAGCAGCTTTTTCAACAGCAATTTTTTTTCCTTCAATATTAGTTTTATCTTTTATTTCAATATATTTCAAACTATATTCATAAGCCATTTTATATTTTTTCTTTTTATTATAATAAGTAGATAGTGCTTTATAACAACTAATTAAGATTTTATTTTCATTAGTTTTTTCCGCTTTTTCCTTTACAATATTATAATAATAAAAAGCTGAATCGAGTTGTTCGTTAACAAAATATTGTTCGGCAACATTAGTTTCAATCAATAAAATTTCGGAATTTACACCTATTTTTTTAGCTATTTGATACGACTTATGTAAATATTCAAACGATTTTTCGGGTTCACCTAAAAAACGGTAAAGAATACTTGTGTTAAGAAGAACTTTTATTCTAAGTGGGTCAATACTATCTAATTGAGGAAGTAATTCTTTTAGTATTATTAATGCGTCTGCATTTTTTTCGTTAACACTTAAAATAATTGCTTCGTTGTTAAGTAATGTTTGTTTAATATTCTTACTACTAATATTTTTACTTGTTTTTTTGGCTATTTGCAAAACACTATCAGCTTTTATATAATTTTCAGTAAATATATATATTTGAACTATATTGTTCAGAAGCATACTTTTTTGTTCCAACGAGTCATTATTCGTAATAGTTAAGGCTTCAAAATAATTTTCAAGAGCAATATCATAAATAGTAAGATTTACAAGCGAGATACCTTTACAATTCAAATTCCTTACTTTTAAAGAGGTGTAATTTTCAGTATTACATATACTTAAAGAGCTATCAAAATAAGCAATTGCTTTCAATGGATTAATGTGTTCGTATTCTAAACCTATTTTGTGATATGCTATGGCTTTTAAAGTATCACTATTTGTTTGTAATTCTTTCTTTAATTCAATAACATTTTTTTTTAGTTGCTCTTCAATATCTGTTTGTGAATAAATATTTAAGGATAAGGCAAAGATTATTATCGGTAATAAGAATATAATTTTCATGTTTGGAATTTATTATTTTTTCTTTTTCACTAACTAAAGTTTTTGCCTTCATATTTACCAGATTATTAGATAGTTGTAGGTTTC
>JAOZTW010000930.1 GCA_029938985.1 Bacteroidales bacterium
TACCATATATTTGATAGAACTTATATAAGCTATATTAAAAACGATATTATGAGTAAAGTTAGAATACTTTACTCATAAGTCAGATTAAAATTTATCCTTTATATTCTTCGTCTTGTGTAATAATTGCAAGCACCCAGGAGAAGTTACCAGTTGTAATTTTTGTTCCACAATATTCGCATTCTCCAGCCTGTCCCATTTTGTCGGCAGGGGCACCACAGTTTGGACAAGTACCTATATCAAAATTCTCTTTCTCAACACCTGTTCTACGTATAAATGTCCAATATTCACTAAATTGACGTAGTCGTTTGTTGTTCCCTGCTTTTACTTTTCCACCTCGGTCGGTTACATAATCAAGCGAGCCAGCAAAAATACGTACTGTAATTGCTTCATAAAATTTATCAGTGTCAATTCTTGCCACATCAATCCTATTAATTTGAATGTTCTCCAATTTATTAATAAGTCTTTCTCTTTTATAAGCTTCTATCCAATAATTATTTGATTCCCAAAGTCTGTCTGCAACCAAATGTCTTACTTTGCTCCAGTTTTGAATTGACCAAACTTTGTAAATTTCTTTAAAATATTTACTTACAGTATTGCTTTTGAAAGTTGTTATATAGCTATCCCAATTTGTTTTATGTGATGCCTCAAATTGTTTAATTTCAGATGATAGTCCTGTTTGAAAAATTGTAGGGAAATTTGTTCCTACTTCTTGTGAGTATGTTAACAAAGAATTTGTTGAAAACACTCTTTGCGAAATTATCTTTCTGTCTTTCAAAAACCACTGTACACTTCCTTTTTCAATAAATGTTCCACAATGGCTACAATTGCCAGCATCGGAAAAATTGGCAGACGCACCGCAATTTGGACATGCTAATTTTTGCATTTTATGTGGTTCTTGTGAAAAAACGCCAGCTTTTCTGTTCAGCAACCAACGCTCCGAGACTACATATCTTGTGCCTTTACCATTTAAGTTAACTGTATAATTTGCTTCAATATCCACTGTAATAGCAGTTAGTTCTGCGTACTGATTTATAGCACTAATATTCATGCTACCAATAACAATTTCGTTTATGTTTCGCTTTACTGCTCTTTTGTTAATGTCGCTTATAAGGTTGTCGTTAAGAAACGGTTTAAGCGTAGATATTTTATTATTGCCTTGATAATTATAATATTTTTGATATAGCGAGCTTACAAATTCTAAAAATAAAACTTTAGAAAAATTAGCATCAACAGCTTTTAAATTCTTAATTAGATTGTCTGAATTAGAAACAGTATAGGTTCTGTTTTGATAAGTTGGAGCAGAACTAACTGTTGTGTTTTTATTTTTTTTGCGATTATAAATAAAATATCCAACTGCAAGTATAATCAACAAGGGGATAGATATTTGTGGAGGTAGTATAGAAATCAGCCAAATAATTAGACCTATTTCGCCACCGCCACCGCCACCGCCACCAGAAAATCCACCTCCTCTTCCGCCGCCACCACCGCCAGAGTAAGAGTGTCCACCACCTGGACGTGCCATTGCTACGTCTATAAAAATAGGACTAATTAGAACAATCATTAATATTATTCCTGCGATTGTAAACAGTATGTCGTATATTTTTCTCTTGCTTTTCATTTTATTTGGGAATTTTTATATTGATAAAAAATTAGGCGTTTTTCACGAGTGTCAAGTTCAAGGCTTTTTTGAAATATTAGAATTA
>JAOZTW010000020.1 GCA_029938985.1 Bacteroidales bacterium
TTTATAACAATAGTTACTTTTGAATTTAATTTGGATAAAATATTATTCCATTTATTAAAAATATCTTCATTTATTATTACAACAATTTTGGAACAACCAAAAAGTAAAAACTCATCAATTATTTTTTCAATAAAAGTTCTATTTTTATCAAACAGCAACATCGGTTTGTATGATTTCATTCTTGAAGAACGTCCTGCCGCAGGAATCAAAGCACAAATATTATTAGAATCTGTAATCAAAATATTTTTTTTAAGTTGAAAATACAATGGAAATTCAGTTGAAATTCAGTAATTTATATAATATTTTATTTTAATATTAAATCAATAAAAATATAATCTTATTATTCTGAAAAGTCGGGAAAACTTTTTTGCAATAGTTATATATTTGATTTTCACGGCAATAATTTATTTGATTTTTATTAATCATTTTTAAATATTTAGACAAACAGTTTTTCCAACTATTCTGTATATTACTGAAATAAACACAAATACGTTGATTTTTTATGCAAAATATGTTGTAGAGACAAGGCATGCCTTGTCTCTATAACATATTTTGCATAAAAAATTGTCTGTTTTTAATATTGATAAAAAGTTTTCCCGACTTTTCAGTATTATTATGTTATTAAACAATATTTTTTTAACAAAGTTTTTCACTAAATAAATAAATTTTATGGTGTTTATCAATTTTTAATTCTTAATTTTTGTAATATATGGTTCTTTCCCCACAAAAATAATTGCAACTCTTTTAATTTGCTCTAATCCTATTCTGTGAGCAAGTAGTGTTTTATAATATTTTTTTCGTTCTATTTGTTCTAATGCTTCATCTATTTTTTTATTTATGCGGTCTGTAAATTGTTTGTTTGTTTCTTTTGATTTTTGATTTTCAATTTGTTTTATTTCTATAATTATTCCATTTTGTGCCACACTGCTGTGCCGCTCTACATTGCGTGGAATTAAAACAATATCGTATCGTCCTTCGCCACTCTCTCTGTTTGAACTTATTATGTAATCATCGCTTAAAATAGTAAGAAGTCCGAGTGTGTAAACGTGAAAAAATTGTTCTTTTGGTATTTTTATTTCTTTATTATCTTTGTCTATTACAGGTGCAATATCAAAATAACTTAAAGTATCTTCAAATATTTGTTTAAATCCTAATTCAAATTCTTTTATTTCATTATTGATTAAATTATGTGATGTTGAAATTAATAAATCTTTACGAAATTTTATTTTATTTGTCAACCATTTTATTATTATTTTTTTAAAAATACCTTTTATTTCAAAATTAGGAATTTTAAGTTGATATGTTGCTAAATCAACTTTGTTTACTTGAGTTAAATATCCACTATAAATTAACAAAGTCCACAATAAATCTCTGTCTGTTTCAAAATCTGCAAACACAAAATTTTCTTCTATTTCTTTTGTTACTAATTCTCCAGAAATAAGTTTTTGTAATGTTTTATATGTTTTATCAATATCTGGTTCTAATATTTTATCTCGTATCAAAATATCACTACCTGTATTTACCCAGTAAGGTCTAAATCCTGCTTTGTTATTTAAAACGTAACTAACAATAGACCAAGGATTATATATTCCCGAAACATTACCAAATTTATATCCATCATACCATTTTGCAAGTTTTTCGTTATCGTTTTGCAAATTAAAATATGTTAATAATTTTTTAACTTCATTTTTTGTAAACCCAAATTTATCTGAAAAGTAAGGCATTGTAATTCCGTAAACTTCAAAATTGTTCCACTCCGAAAATATACTTTCTTTTCCAACTCGCATAACGCCAGTTAAAAGTCCTTTCTTTAAACTGTCTTCGTTTCCTTTAAAAGCATCGCCAAGAAAACTTTGCATAAAACTTATTACTTTTTGGTAATACGTTAATTCCAATGATTTGTAATTTTTTATTTGACTTGGAGTATATTGAAAAGCACTTATTATTGGTGCATCGTATTCATCTACAAGAATAACAACTTTTTGATTGTAATGAGAGAATAGATAATTTGCCAATTTTAATAAACTATTTTCATATTCTGTCAGGTCGGCAGTTCTTAAAATTAGACTTTCAAAAATTTGCTTTTCGTATTTTTTAAGTTTATCCGAATTTAATAGATAATCGTGTTTCTGGTATAATTCAGATATAAGAATTTTAAACTTTTTTTTACACTTATCCCAATTTGTTTCTTTTACTTTCTTTAATGAAACATTTATTACGGGATATTTATTTTGATGTTCTTTGCAAAAATCTTTTTCATTTGTTATTTCAAACTCTGTAAATAATTTTGCACTGTTAAGTTTTTGAATATCAAAAAAATGTTCAATCATTGAAAGGTTTAATGTTTTACCAAACCGTTTAGGACGAGGCATTAACATAATATAATTTCCATTATCAAAAAATTCTTTTATCAACATTGTTTTATCAATAAAATATCCATTGTCTTCAATTATTGTTTTAAAATCTGAACTGCCCTTTCGTATTACCTTTTTTGGTTTCATTATTTGATTGTTAGTTTTTTAGCTGAAATAAAATGGAAATTCAGTTGAAATGCGGTTGAAATTTAGTTGAAATTTAGTAATTTATAATATTTTATATTGTATTTAATTCAATATAATTTGCATGTTTAAAATAATTTAAAAAAAGTAGTTAACCGTTTTCTATCAAGCCACTATTTCAACTGAATTTCAACTGAATTTCATTTAATTAAAAGCATTTATTTCTGTAATGTCGTATCCCGTTATTAGTAGATGAATATCATGTGTTCCCTCGTAGGTGATAACCGATTCTAGATTCATCATGTGTCTCATCATAGGATAATCGCCAGTAATTCCCATAGCACCAAGTATTTGCCTTGAGTCACGAGCAATTTTAAGTGCCATTTCTACATTATTTCTTTTTGCCATAGATATTTGTGCTGGAGTTGCTCTGTCGTCGTTACGTAAAGTACCAAGTCTCCACGCAAGAAGCTGTGCTTTAGTAATTTCAGTAAGCATTTCTGCGAGTTTTTTTTGTGTTAGTTGAAAACCCGCAATTGGTTTGTTAAATTGCATTCGTTCTTTTGAATACTGTAAGGCAGTATCGTAGCAATCCATTGCAGCACCAATAACTCCCCAAGCTATGCCGTATCTTGCAGAACTTAAACAAGTTAATGGACCTCTTAGTCCTTTTGCATTAGGTAACAGATTTTCTTTAGGTACTTTTACATTATCAAAAACTAATTCACCTGTAAGTGAGGCTCTTAACGACCATTTTCCTTTTGTTTCTGGTGCTGTAAATCCGTCCAATCCTTTTTCAACAATTAAACCTCTTACAATACCTTCTTCGTCTTTTGCCCAAACTATACTAATGTCAGCAATTGGAGAATTTGTAATCCACATTTTTGCACCATTTAATAGGTAGTGGTCTCCTTTGTCAACTATTCTGGTTATCATACTTCCTGGGTCTGAACCATGATTTGGTTCTGTAAGTCCAAAAGCACCAATGTATTCACCAGTAGCTAATTTTGGCAAGTATTTCATTCTTTGTTCTTCTGAACCAAATTTAAAAATAGGATACATAACCAAAGAAGATTGTACCGAAGCCATTGAACGAACCGCTGAGTCGCCTCTTTCAAGTTCTTGCATAATCAGTCCATAAGAAATTTGATCCATTCCAGGACAGCCGTATTTTTCTGGTATATATGGACCAAATGCACCGAGTTCACCAAGTTCTTTTACGAGATGTCTTGGAAACTCGTGTTTTTGATTTGCTTCATCAATAATTGGAATTACCGATTTGTTCACCCAATCTCTAACTGCTCCTCGTGCTATTTTATGTTCGTTGTTGAAAAGTTCATCAACTTGATAATAATCGGGAGATTTATATTTTATTGTTGCCATAGTTATTTATCTATTTCCGTTTTTGTGTGATATTGCTCTAACTAAATTTGTTAGAGCTAAATTTAAAGGAGTTCTTACATAATGTTTTCTTCCATAATCTACTATTTTACCATTCATATAGTCAATTTCTGTTGGTCTGTTATTTAACAGGTCAACAGCAAGCGAAGGATAATGGTTACCTGCATTTGACAAATATCTGATACATAATTTTGAAAAGTTGTCAGGAAATTTAATTTCTTCGGCTTTTGCTACTTTAACTGCTTCATAAATTAAACTTTCCACTATTTCCAAAGTATCAGAGTTTTCCATTGCCTCTTTCATTGTTAAACCAGACAAAGCACAAATTGGACTTAAAGCGGCATTTAAAATTGTTTTTATCCAGATTTCTTTAGATATTTCAAAAGAATCTACTTTCTCTGTATTTAAGTCTGCACTACAAAGTACTTCTGCAACCCATTCAGCAATTTCGTCTTGCGAATCATCTATTGAAGCTACATAATTTGGAGGATTAAAAAAGTTGATTTTCACTTTGTTAGGTGCTTGCATGTTTCCTGCAAAATTAACTGCCATTCTTAAGAATTGCGAATCTTTAAAGTGAGAAACGTATTTAATTTTTATATCTATCCCGTTTTGAACACTTAAAAGATAGAAATTGTTATTATGTACTTTATTTTCAATAATCTCTATAAGCGAATCTACATGATAGGCTTTTACTGCACTAATTAAAATATCAAAATCATGGTCAAGTAATTCTTCAATAGAGTCATAGATATGATTAAATCGAGCCTTTTTTTCCATTTGTCCACATATTTCAATTCCTTCTTCTCTTATCAATTTTAGTTTTTCTTGGTCTAAATCGGTTAATGCTATTTCACAGCCTGCTTCTTTAAAGTGAACAGCAAAAGTTTGTCCTATTGGTCCTAAACCAATTATTCCAATTTTATATTTTAAGGGATTCATACTTCAAAAGATTTTTATAAGGATATTAAAATAAATAACGCAGTTTCCGAAGTTATTTTTTCTTTTGGTTAGATATATATTATAATATGCCTAAATTATTATTATTTTCTATATAATTATTCTCGCATCAACAGCACAAACATAGTCTTCGTAAGCAAAGATTGGATTAATATCCAGTTCTTTAATTTCAGGAAAATCATTTACAAGCATAGAAACACGTTGAATAATTTCAATAATTTTATTTTTATCAACTCCTTTCTCTCCTCTAAAACCGTTGATTATTGGAGCCGCTTTTATTGAAGATAACATATCGTTAGCCTCGGTATTTGTAACTGGAGAAATATTAAAAACAACGTCTTTAAATATTTCAACAAAAATTCCACCTAAGCCAAACATTATTAGATGCCATAGACCGTCTTCCTTTTTTGCACTAATAATTAATTCCTTTCCCTTTGGCATACATTTTTGAATAAAGAATTTTAAATCATCTTGATGTAAATTCTTTTGCATTGTACCAACAACATTTTGTACCTCAGCACTATTCATTATGTTTACTACAACTCCACCAACATCGCTTTTGTGAATTATATTTTTAGAATCAGCTTTTATTACTACTGGATAACTAATTTTTTCGGAAAACGCAATTGCTTCTTCTGTGTTTTTTGCAACAGCCCAATCAGCAGCAGGAATTTTATAAGCTGAAAAAATTTCATAAGCTTGTTCGGCCGTAAAAACAGTTTGATTAATTGCTTTTGCTTTATCAATAATATTTTTAACTTTTGCTTTATCAATATCATCAAAAATTTTGACTTTACCAGCATCTTTTGTTATAATATTTTTATACTTAACCAAAGAAGAAAGTGCTTTTGCCGCAGTTTCTGGAAAATCAAAATATGGAACATTGCCCTGGTTTAAAATTTTTGTTGTAGGTTGCCAATTTTGTTTATCTGTAATATAATTACAAACAATTGGTTTAATTTGTTTTTTATTGATATTAACTATTTCATGTGCAACACTTTCGCAATCAACAAATGGAGGAGTTACAAAATTAATATAAATACTATCAAAATTATCTTCGTTTATCATTATTTCTAAAGCACTCTTAAATTGAGTAGCTCCAGCTGTTGCAACAACATCAAGCGGATTGTTTATAGATGCCGACTCAAACATTGTTTCTTTTAATGCCTTTTTGGCGTTTTCCGATAATTGTGGAAGTTCTAAGCCACAGCTAACAAGCTCATCAATAGCTATTACTGCGGGTCCACCAGTGTTTGTTATTATTCCAACTCGGTTTCCTGTTGGTAAGGGTTGCGAAGAAAAAACATTAGCCGCTTGGCACATATCTTCCAAGCTTGTGAATGCCAAGACATTTGCTTTTTTGAAAATATATTCCATCGAAACGCTTCCGGCCAAGCCACCTATGTGAGACTGAGAAGCTTCTGCACCTTTATCTGTACGTCCTGCTGTAATGGCAAGAATTGGTTTTTTTTGAGATACTTTTTTTGCTATTTGTAAAAATTCTTTTGGGTCGGAAATGCTTTCTACATAAATTATTATTGCTTTTGTTGTGTCATCGTTTCCATAGTATTCTATTATTTCAGGAATCGAAACATCTGAGCCATTGCCGTTTGAAGCATACATTCGTAATCCAATACCCATGTCATGAACTGCTTGCATAATCACTGCACCAACTCCTCCACTTTGAGCTACAATAGAAATGTGTCCTGGTTTTGGAAAAGTAAAAGTAAAATTACAATATGCTTTTAGTTCTGAATTTATAATCCCTTGACAATTAGGACCAAGAATACGTATATTATATTTTCTTGCTATATCAAGAAAAGCATCTTCTAACGCTTTTCCTTTTGCTCCCATTTCTTTAAATCCAGCAGCATTTATTATTATTGCTTTAACACCTTTTTTTCCGCAATTTTCAACTTCTGCTGGCACAAATGGTGGTGGAATAACAATATGAACCAAATCAACTTCTCCTGGCACTTCAAGGATTGATTTATAAGCTTTTAATCCTCTAAGTTCATCTACTTTTGGATTAATAGGGTATATTGCTCCTTCGTAATTATAGTGAATAAGGTTTTTTGTAATTACATTTCCAATTGACAGTTCTTTGGTTGAAGCACCTATTATTGCTACTGATTTAGGTTTAAACAGAGCATCTAAATTGTTGTTCATAAATTTTATTTTTGTAATTTGTAAAAACGGAAACCTCCCCAAATTGCTGCACCAATTGCTCCAGCATAAACTGAATCTTCGTGAGCCATTACCTCTACATTTACTTTACTTTTGGCAATTAATTCTCTAACAGCTTCAACCATACCAATATTCATTGCCATGCCTCCTGTTAATACAACTGGAGTTTTTGCTTTTACCGAAGAAATTAATCTTACAATTTTGTTGGCAATAGATAAATGTATCCCTTTTATTATGTCGGGAGTTGTTATTCCTCTGGAAACCATGTTTATTACATCTGTTTCTGCCAAAACAGAACAAATACCCGAAGGAACTTCTGGACTGTTTGATTTTAAAGACGTTTCTCCCACTTCTTCCATTGACAAACCAAGATAACGTGAAATGTTTTCTATGAATTGTCCAGAGCCAGAAGCACATTGTCCAGTCATCTTATAATCAAGCACTCTACCCATGTTATTAATATTTATTGCTCTTACAAAAAGTGCCCCCATATCCACAACCGCCAAAGCTTCGGGATATAAAAAGATGCCTCCTCTTGCATGTGTAGTCATGCTATAAAAATGTCCTTTTTTTCTTTTAACCATTTCGCCTTCACCAGTTGAAGCAAGGTATGAAATATCTTCATATTTAAGATTATTTCGTTCTAATACTTCATCAATAAGTACATCTGCAACTTCTTCTGGGTTGCGTTTTCTTATTTTTTCAACTGCTTTATCTAAGATAACAGGATTGTCAGAATATTGCATCAAAACTAATTTAATATTACTGCTACCTACGTCTATCCCGATAGTATATATTTTGTTTTCCATTTTTAATTATTTTTTGTCATGCCTATTTTTTTGAGTTTCTTCTTGCAAACATTGCTCCTCCAAGTGCTCCCATAAATATAGAATCGGTATGAATATTAATTGTAATATCATCTCCATAATTTTCGTGAACAAGTTCTGAAACATATTTTAAAACTGCTTGATTACGAGCTACTCCACCAGTAAAAGTAAATTCGTTTCTTACACCACCCGAACGTGCGAGTAGGGACATAGCTCTCATAACAATTGCTCTATGCAGACCTGCAAGAATATCTGTTCGTTTGCGTCCTATGTTTAGTAATTCTCTAATTTCTGCGGCAGCAAAAACAGTGCAAGTAGAACATATATTTACCTCATTTGTAGCCTCAAGTGCCAAAGGTCCAAGTTCGTTGAGCGAAATACTAAATTCATCTGCAATATAACCAAGATAACGTCCACAGCCTGCAGCACATCTGTCGTTCATGTGGAAACTTGTTACCAATCCATGCCTATCAACTTGTATTGCTTTTGTGTCTTGTCCTCCAATATCTAAAACAGTTTTTGTGTTCGGAAAAATTGCGTGAGCACCAAAAGCATGACAAAGAATTTCCGATTTTATTGATTTTTCAGGAAAAGGTAATAAAGCTCTACCGTAACCTGTGCCAACCATGTCGGCAATATGAATATCCATTGAAGCAACAAAACCTATGTGGTCTTTAAACGAATTGTATATTTCTTTGTAAGAACCTTTTAATAAGTTAATTTCTCTGTCAAATTTGAGGCTACTTGTAGTACGTTCATTGTCGGCTAACGAACTATATTTTTTATCTAATATCTCCATAGCTTTTGCTACAAGTTTACCAAAATTAAAATCGGTTAACTCGTTTTCTACAGGTGTGATACTTTTATCGTAAATCAACATTATAGGGTCAAAATATTTTTTATGTAATTTATTAACCTCATTATTATATCTTTCGCTTACAATGTCTCTAAAAAACTGATTTTTACTTCCCAAATTTGAATTTATAAATTCATGACGAATTTTTGGACTAATGGTATCTACAATTTTAGTTACTATAGCCGATAAGTCTTCTTTTTTGTCATCGTCAAAAGTAGATTTTATTGTGTCTTGAAACTGAACACTTAATCTGTCAAGACGGTGTTTGAATTGAAGATACTGAAACACCGATTCTACATCATCAATATATTTTTTATATTCTGGGTTGTCTTCTATTTCGTCTTCTAACTTCATTTTTAGAAGAGAAAATCTTGCATTATATATTGCCTCGAGACGGGCTATTTCGGTTGCTACCAAATAATTAGCTCTTGTGTTAGTTATTCCTCTGCCTATTATTTTATCATTTTCATCAATAATAATTGCTTTGGAGGTGGTAGAACCGAGATCTATTCCTAAATAATATTTATTCATTATAAATTGTTTTTTTAAGCATGTTTCACAAATGCAATTTTTTTGTTATTTTATTTTAAAATCTTAATTTACAATAGTAAACTGCGGTTAAAATTTAAAATGACTTTAATTTTACACTTCTGAAACATGTTTTATTATATTAAATGTCCAATTCTGTAATTTCAAGTTTTACTTGAAGTTCGGCATATTAAAATAAATAAGTACCCATATTGGTTTATAATTGTATCATTGCACCATTGAATAATTACTTAATTACCTAAAATTAATTTTCGTTGTTCTAACATTTGGAAAAAAGATTCTAATCTATTTTTGATGTTAGAATAAGAAAAATATCTTGGGTCAACTAAATCGGACTCTACAAAACCAACAGGTATTTCAAGTTTTCTTTCTAATTGTTGCATTATCATTAATTGCCCTGCCGAAAACGAGTTACAGCTTTTTATTGAATTTACCAAAAATCCATCTGCATCATAATTAGTAATACAATCAGATAATAAATCTACTCTTTGTTCAAGGTTTAGGTTTGTATAGCAATTCATACAATATTTTGCAAGACTTTCCAATGGTTTTTCTGGGTTAACTCTAAATCCATTATCATATACTCCACCTACTTTAGTGTATGAAGAAGCAACTATTACTGCTCCCATATCATAAAATATTTTCCAAAATTCTCTAAAATGTGTCCAGTTTGGTGGTCCTTCAACAACAAGTCTAAATTTCTCTTCTTTCATTTCGCCCTCTGGTGTAATTGGTCCTAATCCTTTTTCTACACGTTCAAGAATTTCTTTATATAGTTCTTCGTAGTAATGCACCGCTTCTTCTGTTCCTCTAAATCCAATATTGATAGGTCCAATATAATAAACGCCAGCAAAATAGGCATCAATTGGTGATGGTTTATTTTTGGTGGTTTCAAATATTTTAACCATATACTCCTCAACTTTGTTGGTATTGACAAGTATTTTTTTCAATTTTTCTTCGTCATATTTTTTCCCAGAAACTTTTTCCATTTTTGGAATAACTTCTTCTTTAAGTTGTTTTACCATATACTCGGTCATTTCAGGAGTTATTTTTTGAGCTTCCTGATATGGAGTATGTAACAGTGCTACTGGCACTCCGGGGTACAGTCTTTCAAGTGTTTCAAACCATTTCATAAAAGTAAAACAGCCTGTATAACTTAACAGTAATAAGTCGGGGTCGGGGATTTTTTCTCCAGTAGGACCAATATTTCCGTTTATCATCATGCCTACGTCACATTTTACGTAGGTGCAAACGTCTTCTGAATGTCCTATTTTTTCTGCATCACGAATAAAATCTCTTGATTTTTTTCGCATCCCTGATTGCAAAGCGTTGATTTCGGGATATACTGGGAGCATGTCGAATGCTCTTATTAACTCTGAAATATTGCCTGGTACAAATGTATAAACAACTTTTTTTCCAGTTTCTTTGGCAGTACTTAATTCTTTAAAAAGCGATGCTATCATCTCTTTTTGAATTATCATACTTTTTTCTTTTTTTACTTTTTTTGACATACTTTATTTTTTTATTCCCATAATTTAATAGAATCTGAAAACGTACCGACTTGTTCTTTGATAACTTTAAATTGTCCGGTATTTTCGCTGAATAAGAAGCTTATGTATCTTACATTGTTATCATCACAAGCTTTTTGTAGTATAGGATGGTCAAGAAGTGCGGGGTCGCAGAAACTTGGTGCTGCAAAAATTATCCCATCAACTTTTCTTTCTTTCATTAATTTTAATAATCTGGCTTCCTTTGGGTTATCTACATCGTATATTGATGATGAGAAAGTACTATGGTTAAGATAGGCTTCGCTTAAAGTGTTAAGTAAACCATCTTCGGAGTTTGCGTTTTCAATATCTTTTTGAATCCATCTTGATCCTAACAGAAAATCGTCTTCAACTATATAGCAACCAGCCATTTCTATTGTCTTAATTAAACCAATTGGTGGTTGTTCACAAAATGCTCCAATTACCAAAACTCTAATTTTATCAAGGTTGTCTCCAATATCTTCTTGAATATGTTGAACAACGTTTTCTAATATAAGATTATGTTCTTCCACAGGTATCATATAGCCTGCTCTAACAATATGATATACATCGGCTGCCGTTAATCTCCAAGGAGTTTGTTGTCGTATATCATAAATTTTCTTTATCAGCTCTCTATTTTTATTAAATAGCTGTATAGAATTGTTTAACCGTTCTTGTGTTAGTTCAACATTATTTAATTTATAAACTTGATTTAAAACATGTTGTAATTCTTTTTGGTAAAATTCTCCTCCAATATGGGATTTAAAATTTTGCGGATAGTCAAGGTATTTTATAAATTTACCTTTTCCTACAAGTAAAAACATTCCAGACAAGTTTCTAATAACATCACAAATTGACGGAAAAATAAATCCATCAAATCCTTCAAAATGTCCGTCGAGCACCATTTCTATAATACTTCTTGGCATGTGGCATATATAAGACTGATAATAAGCATCTCCTTTAATAATTTGCTTTTTATCACCTCCTCCCAATATTCCTACGCACAATCCACCAACTGCATGGATTATTTCGCGTGGAAAATAAATTGGCATGTGACCAACAATAACCCGACTGTCATCTTGTGATTTCCATTCTTTTGCTCTTGTAAAATTTAAGTCAAAAGATATTTCCTCACACCTTTTAATAATATCTTTTAATGATTCCAAAGTTCGTAGTATTGTTTTGCTTGAATAATTAAATTATTCAGGTTAGTAATATATTTTTTATAATAAAATTTTTAATATGCTTTATAGCACGAAAGTTGCAAAGTTAGTTTTTTTTTTTTAATATGCAAATTTTTTAAAAAAATATTTTTCTATATCTTGGATAACTTTTAGTAATAAAAGTTAGAAATATCTGTTTTATTTTAATAATTAAAGCTTTTTTTATAAATTGGTTGAATGTTTCAAATAGGGCATATTTAACACATATTCTTTTTGTATAACAATACTTTGGATAATTAAGTAGATAGCTGTATTTAAACGTCACTTTTAAAGGTCTATTTTTTCATTCTGTTTCGTTAAAAAATATTTACATATAAGTATGCAAATATTTTTTGCCTTACATAATGAAAAAATAACCTCTTTAAAAAAAGACGTTTATATACAGCTGTCTACTTATGTCTTCATACAGCAGTGTTTTTTTAATTTTCTTGAAGGATATTGTAAGCATTTGATATTTTTTGAAACATTTCGTTAGCTTTATTAATATCATTTACATTTTTGGATTTTAGTGTGTCGGGATGGTGAATTTTGGCAAGTTTATAGTATGCTTTTTTTATTTCGGCATTTGAGCTATTTTCGCTAATACCAAGTACTTTAAATGCAAATTTCTTTTTTATCTCAAGCTCAGATGTATTATGAAAATGATATTTATTATCTTCAACTTTTGTTTCGTCTTTCAAAATAACAAACATTGATTTTACATGTTGAAAAACTTTATCAGGAATTGCAATTTTTTTGGCAAAAAGCTTTAAAAAAGCATCTTCTTCTTTAGAGTATTTACTGTCAATAACTGCAAATGCAATTAATTCATAAATAGCTCTTAAACGTGTAGCAGGTGGATAGTTTCGTAAGTAAGTAGCAATTCTATTAACATCAATTTTCTTAGTTTGGTAATATTTTATTATATTATAATTTTGGTCTATTAAATCGGCTTCATAATATTTTTTTAAAAAAAACTTAATATCAGCTTCACTTGTATTTGAGATATTTATCAAAATTGATATGAGTGAAAAATATGCTTCTTTTGATTTTTTTATTGATAATTTCTTTATTATTAGTTGAAAAACACTTCCAAATGTATTGAAAAGTGATATCAAAAATAAAAAAAATACTACTATAAATAAAAATGAATGCAGGCTTGGAGTTTCTTCAAAATCATCTGGAATTATTGTAAGAATATAGATGAAAGCTGGTGTTGTACAGGCTAATACAATATAAGAGTAAATTTTTTTATTTATTTTATTCATTTTATTAATCCTTACTAAAAATTTCGTTTATTTCTTCATAATCATACAAAAGCGTATTTTTGTCTGAAATTTCTGATAAATTAATTAAATTTTTAATTAATATTTTAATAATAGCATTATTATCAATTGGAGTATAATATGATTTTTTTTGTTTTATTTTTTGATGTTTTAAAAAAACATCAATTTCTGACCTACCAAGTACAATACCTTTATTGAATGGATTTATATAAAATATCACATTATTGTTGGTGTTAACATAGGCTAAAAGAAAATTTTGGTGCATATCAATTCCGTAGAGTGGCAAACCAAATCGTCGTGCAACACATAAGTATATTATAGCCAAGCTAATATCACTTCCTTTTTTTGTTTTAAGAACTTTATTTATAAAATAATGTTCTTTTGCTCGCATTGCAAAACTTCCTGAAAATTTTAATACTTTATACAAAATATGATTAATAGCTCTTATTTGTTCCAGAGGTGTAAAATTATGTATTAATTCATATTTTAATAAATTTTTAATTTTTTCAATTTCATTATGTAAATCTTTGTATTCTAATTTATTAAAGCGAAGTTTATTAACAAGATAAGCTCCTTTTAATAAATCATTGTTTGCAGTATTTCGCCAGTCTTGTAAGCTTTTATATATATTTCCAAAACTTATTTCTGCAATTATTTCATTTATTCTTTGATTAAAAAAAGTATTATCAGACGAGTGTGATGATACTTCTAATTTTGCGATAATATTTGTATTTTCTTGCAAAAGACGATTTTTTACTTGCTCATATACAACCTTGTCGGGGTCTCCAAGTAAAGTTAAGATTGCGTTATATTCTTTTTCGGTCATCTTTAATATTTTTAAAATTGGTCAATTATTATATTTTAATATACCAGCTAAGTTTCATGTTATAAAAGCGTAAAGTTTAAGGCATTTT
Source organism: Bacteroidales bacterium (assembly GCA_029938985.1). Classification (GTDB taxonomy): domain Bacteria; phylum Bacteroidota; class Bacteroidia; order Bacteroidales; family JAOZQN01; genus JAOZQN01. The sequence continues at coordinate 14,207 of JAOZTW010000020.1, forward strand.
ATAACTACTTAAAAATTTGGCGTTTTTCACGAGTGTCAAGTTCAAGGCTTTTTTGAAATATTAGAATTGAAGTTTACCTTTGTAAATGAGCATTTTAATATTTCAAAAGTAACGAAGAAATTGATACTCGTGAAAAACGCCAAAAATTTACATTTGTGAAACATGAAACCTAAGTTTTAAACTCTATCTAAAACAGTTCCTATTAAAGTTTTAACATGTTTTTTGTAGTTTTTGCTATATTCTTTTCTTCTTCTATTTGCAATAATACAACACACTGTTAAAGCATTGTGTCCCAACAGTTTTGATAAACCATAAATAGCTGAACTTTCCATTTCATAGTTTGTTATTTTTAAGTTGTTGTATCTGAATAGGTTCATTTTATCATTCAAAAATGGATCTAATGGCGACAATCTTAGTTGTCGTCCTTGTGGTCCGTAAAAACCTGGTGCAGAAATAGTAATACCCTTTTGCATATCCTTTGCCACTTTATTAAATAATTCGTTGGACGATTCTACAAAATAAGGTCTGTGTAAATCTTCACTCCATTGAGTGTGTGCTACAAAAAGTTTTTCTAACTCATTATTTGATATTTCATTTCTGCCAGCATAATAATTCAATAAATTGTCAAAACCTAAGGAGACTTTTGTTGCAACGGGAGTATTAATTGGAATATCTTCTTGCAAAGCTCCTGACGTACCAATTCTTATAAAATTAAGTTTTTTCTGTTCTTTCTTTATTACCCGTTCTTTAAGGTCTATATTTGCAAGAGCATCTACCTCGTTTACAACAATATCAACATTATCAGTACCAATGCCAGTTGAAATTACAGATATTCTTTTTCCATTATAGTATCCTGTGTTAGTAATAAATTCACGATTATGTTTTTGAACTTCAATTTTATCAAAAAAAGAAGAAACAACAGAAACACGTCCTTGATCCCCTACAAGTATTATTGTGTCAGCTATATCTTCTGGCATTAAATGTAAATGAAAAATACTTCCATCTGTATTTAAAATTAACTCTGAGTTTCCTATTTTTTCCATGATTTTATTTTGTTTATATAAGTAGCTAACTGATATAAACGTCATTTTTAAAGGTCTATTTTTTTTAAAAATGACATTTATTTACAGCTATCTAAGGAATGATACAATTATTCAAAGGTTCAATGATACAATTAAATAGCTATATACCAATTTATTAAAGAAATACAAATGTGTAAAAACTTTTGTATGGGTACTTAATATAAAAATTATGATTTTTATTGCACTCCGCAGGAGTACGTTAACTAAATACTATATATTTCTATCAATATATTTTGCACTTCTGGTGCAAACGAAATAAGACCTCAATTGCCTATAAGAGCCTTAAATTTTAAGGTGTAAACCAATTCCTAATTCTTAATTCCTAATTGTCGTTTAAGCAACTTCAATAGCATAGGCATATTAAAACAAATGAAAAATAGTTGACACTTTTTATCAGTTGCCACGTCCTCTATGGCGTGGATAAAATTGATTAATAGAAATTACATTTATAAAAAAAGCTAAGTTATTTTGCCTAATAAAATTACTGAAAACACTGCAAAGTTGGTAAAATTATTTGAAAAATAAAAGTTTTTTTGTAAATTTAAAATAAAATGTTTATTTTTGTATATGAAAGAAAGTTGGCGATTCAAATACAGTTTAATTTTTCCAGTGATATTTATTTTAACTTTATGGTTAATAAAATTCTTTGAATACACTCAAAATTTGCATCTTGTCATGTTTGGAGTATATCCACTGCACATAAAAGGTTTGATTGGAATTATTAGCTCACCCTTAATTCATGGCGATTTTGCTCATCTGATATCTAATACTATACCACTATTTATTTTTATGGTAGGACTTTTTTATTTTCATAAAAAAAGAGCTTTATTTATTTTTACCATTTGTTATTTTGGTGTAGGCATAGCTGTTTGGTTTATAGGTCGTTACAACTATCATATTGGAGCAAGCGGTATTGTTTATGCTTTGGCATCTTTTCATTTTTTTTCGGGAGTGCTAAGCAAACGTACTGATTTTATAGCTATTTCGTTGATAATTGTTTTTTTGTATGGTGGCATGATTTGGGGAGTTTTACCTATTGACGAAAAAGTGTCTTGGGAGTCGCACCTTATGGGTTTTATTTTGGGAATTATTTTATCTTTATTTTATTACAAAAAAATTAGAATAGTTGCTGATGTTGATGACGATATTGAGCCAACTCGCAAAGACTTTTACGATTTTCATGAAGTAAATGTTTCTGAAAAAGATATTGAATTTGAATATAAAATAACAGATATTTCAACAGAATTAACTTAATAAAATAAAAACTAAGATATGAGTACTTTTTTATTTGACGAATTAATTTTTGGTCCCATATTCAGTAGGCGACTTGGTCAATCACTTGGTATCAATTTATTACCAATAGATTATAAGTTTTGTAATTTTAACTGTATCTATTGCGAATGCGGTTGGACTGGTAAAAACAATAAAATAACTCTTCCTACAAAAGAATTATTTTATAAAATGCTTGAAGAGAAATTATTAGTATTAAAAAACAATGATAAAATTGTAAATACTATAACTTTTGCAGGAAATGGAGAACCAACTATTCATCCAAAATTTGATGAAATTATTGAACAGACTATTATATTGAGAAACAAGTATTTTCCCGATTCCAAAATTGCTGTACTATCAAATGCTACAATGATTAATAAACAAAAAATTATTGATGCTCTACAAAAAATAGAATTACCTATCTTAAAATTAGATTCTGCTTTTGATAAAACAATAAAATTGATGAACGAACCAAAAGAAAATCTTACTGTCAATAAAATTGTTGAAAATTTAAACAAATTTAATGGTAATTTTGTTTTGCAAACCATGTTTTTAAAAGGACTGTATGATAAACAAACCATTGACAACAGCACCGAAACAGAAATAACTGCTTGGCTTGAAATAGTGAAACAAGTAAAACCAAAATTAGTTATGTTATACACAATTGCAAGAAATACTCCTGCCGAAAATCTTGAAAAAATTTCTTTATCAAAATTAAAAGCCATTGCAGACAAAGTAAATAAACTTGGTTTTAAAACACAGGTGTCTGGTTAATATGTAATTAAGAATTAGGAATTAAGAATTAAGAGTTGGTTTACACCTTAAAAATTAGTTATTTACTGAAAAATTGGGGAAATTATTTGTCCTATAATTTATCGTGTAATTTATTGGGCAAATTATTAAAATCATTTTCAATATATTTCAAATTTCACAAAATATAGAATTTTGTAAAAAAAAATAAAAAAATATCAATTCTATAATTTTAAAATTAATATTTTTTGTATCTTTGCAAACTATAATTAAATAAACATTTATGTCAGAAAAAAAAGATAAAATAATAAAGATAAATATTGAAACGGAGATGAAATCTGCTTATATTGATTATTCAATGTCAGTAATTGTCTCACGTGCTTTACCCGATGTGCGAGATGGTTTAAAACCAGTTCATCGCAGAGTTTTGTTTGGAATGAGTGAACTTGGTTTGCACGCTTCAAAACCTCATAAAAAATCCGCAAGAATTGTGGGTGAGGTACTTGGTAAATATCACCCTCATGGCGACAACTCGGTATATGCCGCAATGGTACGTATGGCACAGCCTTGGTCTTTGCGATACCCTTTGGTTGACGGACAAGGAAACTTTGGCTCGGTGGACGATGATAGTCCTGCTGCAATGCGATATACAGAGGCTCGTTTTCAAAAAATTTCTCACTTTATTTTGCAAGATTTAGAAAAAGATACTGTTGATTTTCAATTAAACTTTGATGATACATTAAAAGAACCAACAGTAATGCCAACACGAATTCCTAACTTATTAATAAATGGGGCTTCAGGAATTGCAGTTGGTATGGCTACAAATATGGCTCCTCACAATTTGAGCGATACAATTGATGCAACTATTGCATACATAAACAATAATGATGTTGAAATTGAAGAACTTATAACAATTATTAAGGCTCCGGATTTTCCTACTGGTGGGATAATATATGGTTATCAAGGTGTAAAAGACGCTTTTTTAACAGGTCGTGGACGAGTTGTTCTAAGAGGTAAGCATCATTTTGAAGAAACTGCCTCTGGTAAACCACAAATTATTTTTACAGAAATACCTTATCAAGTAAATAAAGCTACTGAAGTAAAACGAATTGGCGACCTTGCTAATGATAAAAAAATTGAAGGAATTGTTCATGCGAACGATGAGTCAGATAGAAAAGGTATGAGAATAGTTGTAACTTTGAAAAGAGATGCAATTCCAAATGTTGTAGTTAATAAATTGTTTAAATACACCCAACTACAAACAAGTTTTAGTGTAAACAATATTGCACTTGTTAAGGGACGACCCGAACAATTAAACCTCAAAAATTTAATACAATATTTTGTAGAGCATAGACATGAAGTAATTTTACGAAGAACAAGATACGAACTAAAAAAAGCTCAAGATAAAGCTCATGTACTTGAAGGCTATCTAATTGCACTTGATCATCTTGACGCAGTAATAAAACTTATTAGAGCTTCACAAACTCCTGTGGAAGCCAAAGAGGGTTTGATGCAAAATTTTGGTCTTTCTGATATTCAGGCAAAAGCAATTTTGGAAATGAGATTGCAAAAACTTACAGGTCTGGAAAGAGATAAAGTGAAAAATGAGTATGCAGAATTAATGAAATTAATAGAATACTTAAATAAAATTCTTAATTCTCACGAATTGCAAATGCAAATTATTAAAGATGAATTAATAGAAGTAAAAGCAAAGTTTGGCGATGAACGAAGAACAGAAATAGAATATGCTGCTGAAGAATTTAATCCAGAAGATTTTTATGCCGACGAAGATGTTGTTATTTCAATTTCTAATCTTGGATATATTAAACGTACTCCGCTTACAGAATATCGCACACAAAACAGAGGCGGAAAAGGAGCAAAAGGAAGTACTACAAGAGACCAAGATTTTATAAGATATTTATTTGTTGCTTCAATGCACAACACAATGATGTTTTTCACCGAAAAAGGAAAATGCTTTTGGCTAAGGGTTTACGAAATTCCTGAAGGTAGCAAAACCTCTAAAGGTAGAGCAATTCAAAATCTACTTCAAATAGAACTTGACGATAACGTGAAAGCATATTTGAATGTTAAAACACTTAACGACGAGGAATTTATTAATAATAACTTTATTGTTCTGGCAACAAAAAAAGGTATTATTAAAAAAACTACATTAAAAGCTTATTCTCGTCCTCGTAAAAATGGTATTAATGCAATAAATATAAAAGATGGTGACCAACTACTTAGTGCTAAGCTAACTAATGGTAGTAATTATATTATGCTTGCAAATAAAACAGGTAAATTAATTAGATTTGACGAAACCAAAGTTAGAGCAATTGGAAGAACAGCATCGGGAGTTAAGGGAATGAAAATAAGCGAAAAAGATGAATGTATTGGAATGGTATGTGTTGATAATTTGGATAGTAATATAATGGTTGTATCTGAAAACGGATATGGAAAACGTTCAAAAGTTGAAGATTATAGAATCACAAACAGAGGTGGCAAAGGTGTTAAAACTATTAACTTAACCGAAAAAACAGGTAGCCTAATTGCTATAAAAAATGTTACCGACGAAGACGACCTTATGATTATGACTAAATCTGGCATTACAATAAGGATAAAAGTTGCTACAATTAGAGTAGCTGGTAGAGCAACTCAAGGGGTAAAACTTATGAATTTAGGCAAAAAAGGTGCAATTGCTTCTATTGCAAAAATAGAAGGTGGTAGTCAAGACGAAGAAGAGGAAAATGAGAATGATGAAATTATTAAAAATGAAAACGAAAATATTATTGAAGATAAAAATAATATTGAAGACTAAAGTAGTTATAATTATCTGATAATAACTGAAATAAGTATATATAATTCTCTCTAATTAATTATGAAATAATAATTTAATAGAGAGAATTTTTTTTATTATTTACTTAGTTCTACTTTACGAAGTTAAAGCAAACACCAAAGGCGTGATAATCAATAGGCTTGACTGTAAAGGCAAGAGGAATTATCTATTTGTCTATAAGCACCAAAGATGCGTAATCTATTCACTAACGTAAGTTATTTTGCACCTTTTTACCTGCCCATACAGGCAAGGCGATTGATTTCGCACCTTTGGTGCTTAGGTTGTTCTTGCGATGCTACCTTGCCCTTACAGGCAAGGCTATTGATTTCGCACCTTTGGTGCTTAGGTTGTTCTTGCGATGCTACCTTGCCCTTACAGGCAAGGCTATTGATTTCGCACCTTTGGTGCTTAGGTTGTTCTTGCGATGCTACCTTGCCTTTACAGGCAAAGGCTATTGATTTCGCACCTTTGGTGCTTAGGTTGTTCTTGCGATGCTACCTTG
>JAOZTW010000338.1 GCA_029938985.1 Bacteroidales bacterium
GTGGTATTACAAAAAGTTTGTTTTATGCAATTTATAAAAAAAGTATTAAAAATAATGGATTAGGAATTGTCAATTTTATACTATTTTGGTAATTGCATTTATAACTATCTAATTATATTATAATTTTAATGATATATATACAAAATTGATTTTTACAAATCATTGATAATCATCACAAAATGAACACAAAAACTTTAGTTTTTAATATTGCTGAAATTTTTATAATTGATTATGAAAATGCTAAAAAAGAACTAAATTTTGTGTGTTAAATAACATAATTGATTTTCAGTATTTAGAAAATTAAATTAAAACAATTTTTAAAAATGAATTTTTATAAATATCATGGTACAGGCAACGATTTTGTTCTGATTGATGCTTTTAATCAAAATATTGAACTAACAAAAAATGAAATTATAAAGCTTTGTAACAGGCGTTTTGGCATTGGTGCAGATGGATTAATGCTTCTAAAAAAACATTCTGAATTTGACTTTGAAATGGATTATTATAACCCCGATGGTAGCGGAGCTACTTTTTGTGGAAACGGGGCAAGATGTATTGTGGCGTTTGCCAAAAAACTTGGAATAATTAAAAATGAAACTAAATTTTTGGCAAGCGACGGAGTTCATAAAGCACGTATTAATAATAATATTGTTAAATTACAAATGAATAATCCTAATTCTGTTTCAGAAAAAGAAGATTATTTTTTTATGAATACTGGTTCTCCGCATGTTGTGAAGTTTTGCGAAAATTTACAAAACGTTCCTGTTTATCAAACAGGAAAAATAATAAGACATAAAAAAGAATTTCAACCATTAGGAACAAATGTAAATTTTATAGAAATAAAAAAAAACCATATTCAAGTGAGAACTTATGAAAAAGGGGTTGAAGACGAAACATATTCTTGTGGAACAGGAGTTATAGCATCGGCTTTGAGCTACGCACTTAAATATAAAATTGCAAATAATTTTGTAAATATTGACACCAAAGGAGGCAAATTAAAAGTTTACTTTGAAATAAACAAAAAAGAATTTTCGGATATTTGGCTTCAAGGAGTTGCTACATTTGTATTTGAAGGAAAATTAAACATATTTCAAAAGTAACATTAGAATATTAAAAAAAAGGCGTTTTTCTCGAGTGTCAAGTTCAAGGCTTTTTTGAAATATTAGAATTAAAGTTTCATTTTGTAAATGAACATTTGGCGTTTTTCATAAGTGTAAAGTACAAGGCATATTTATTTTTTAAATACCGCTGTTTACTATTGTAAATGAGGATTAAAAAATAACGCTGTAATTTGCATTTATGAAAAATACCGAACATTTTAATATTTCAAAAGTAACAAAGAAATTGATACCCGTGAAAAACGCCAAAAAAAACAATAATTTATGAAACATATTACATACTTACTTATTTTTTTCTTAACAATAATATTTGCAAGCTGCAGTAACAGTTCAAGTTCTACTCACAATAATAATGATACTATAAAAGAAAGTACAATTGTTGATAATTTGGATATTAAAGAAGTTGAAACAGAGAAAGTTGCGACAAAAGAAATAATTGTTGGAGCAAAACAATTAGATTTATATATATCGGAATTAAAAAATAAAAAAATAGCTCTTGTAGTTAATCAAACATCAATGGTTGATAATACGCACCTTGTTGATACTCTGATAAGTTTGGGAATAACAATTAAAAAAATATTTGCAGTAGAACATGGTTTTCGTGGCAATATTGATAGAGGTAAACATATTGATAGCAATGTGGACGAAAAAACAGGATTACCAATTGTTGCTATTTTTGGAAAATCTCGTCGCCCCTCCAAAGAACAACTTTCTGATGTAGATATTGTAATTTTTGATATTCAAGATGTGGGAGCAAGATTTTATACCTACATAAGTAGTATGCACGAAGTTATGGAGGCATGTGCAGCAAATAATAAAAAAATATTTGTGTTAGACCGCCCAAATCCTACTGGCGATTATGTAGATGGACCAGTGCGAGAAGCAAACTTTAAATCATTTGTAGGCATGCACGCAATTCCTATTGTGCATGGACTAACAGTTGGTGAGCTGGCAAAAATGATAAACGGTGAAGGCTGGTTAACAAATAATAGAACTTGTGATTTGACAGTAATTCCTGTAAAAAATTACAATCATGCAATGTTATATTCATTGCCAATAAAACCATCTCCAAACCTTCCTAACGATATTTCTATACGCTTGTATCCTTCGCTTTGCCTTTTTGAAGCCACAAAATTTAGCATAGGACGAGGAACAGATTTTCCTTTTCAAGTTATTGGTTATCCTGATAGCATATTCGGAAATTTTAGTTTTATTCCACGTGATATAGTTGGTGGTCAAACAAATCCGTTACAGGAAGGAAAAACGTGTTTTGGGGTTGATTTACGAAACGAACCAATTGAAACAAAGTTTACTTTAAAATATATAATCGAATTTTATCAAAAATCAAAAATGCAAGATGCTTTTTTTTCTAACTCAAATTGGTTTAATAAACTTGTAGGAAATGCAGTTTTACAGGAGCAAATAAAACAAGGTCTTGGCGAAGAAGAAATACGAAAATCGTGGCAACCAGAACTTAATTCCTACAAAAAAATGAGGGAAAAATATTTAATTTATAAATAAAAGGAATTAGGAATTAGAAATTAGTTTACACCATAAAATTTAATATTATATAATAATCTTTGTAAAAAACAAAGTTTTACAACATAGTGTTTGTTTGTAAATTAAATATTACTTACTGAAAAGTCGGGAAAACTTTTCTTGTAATAATTAATTGTCTTAATTTCAAAGAAAAGACATTCTTCAGTATTAAAACTTAAGTACCTAAAGTAATGTTTTTTGTGTGTAATAACCTTATTTGTTATAAAAATTTTCAAATTTGTACTTGTCATACTATTTAGACGTTTCCAAGTCCCCTTTTTTTGCCTTATGGCAAAAAATAAGGGACGTTGGAAAGTCTTTTCTTATAACAATACTTTAGATAATTAAGTTTTAATACACTTCTTTGTTTTATTAAAAAGCAAATAATCAATGCTTTAATGTTCTGGTAAAAAGTTTTCCCGACTTTTCAGTATTAAAATAAATAATTGACAAATTTAAATGACGTTATTTTTGTTTTTAACAATTCAATAAAAATAATAATATCAGGATATTTGCATGTTTACTGAAGAAGATAAAAGCAAAAAGAATAAGTTTAAATCGTTAATTATTTGTTTTTAATATGCCTACAGGAGCATGGAGTTCCAATTTTCAAGAACAAAGCCTGTTACAAGCAATAAATTTGATAAATAAAAATTGGTATCAATAATATTATCTTATGTAAGTACCTATACAAAAGTTTTTACACATTTTTATTTTCTTAATTTATTGGTTTATAGTCACATAATTGTATCATTGAACCATTAAATAATTGTATCATTACTTAGTTATTACAAGAGGTATAACTTTTGATACAAGAAAACTACTATAAAATAGAATATTTTAAACCTAAATATAGCGATTTCGTTTGAAGAAAGGTGCTAAGTGAAAATACGTGTTGAAATTTGCAGTTAAAAAAAATAAGAATTAAATAAATACATGATTACATTCAGAGACAATATTAAAAAATCAACAATTCTTGTTGTTGACGATAATCAACTTAATGTTATTTTGGTGTCAAATATTTTAGTTTCTAATAATTTAGATATTATAGAAGCAGAAAATGGACTAAAAGCAATAGATTTAGCAAAAAAAAACTTTCCAGACCTTATTTTACTCGACATAATGATGCCAGGATTGAATGGCTACGAGGTTTGTAAAATTCTAAAAAAAGATGAGCTTACCAAAAATATTCCTATAATTTTTCTAACAGCAAAAGAAGAAACAGAAAATATAGCTTACGCTTATAAAATTGGAGCAGTTGATTATATTTCTAAACCTTTTTTTGAAGAGGTATTAATTGCACGAATAAATACTCATCTTAAATTGAAAAATTCAATAGATAATTTAAAGAAAGAAATTGAAATAAACGAAAACTATAAAGCTCTTTTGGAAGCAAACACAGATGTTGTATTTATGTTTAATCACTCCGGAAAACTTTTGTTTTTTAATAAACAAATAAAAAACTTGCTTGGCTATAGTAGTAATGAATTGATTAATAAATCTTTTACTGAAATTATACCTAAAAATATAAAAACTATTAATGAAGCATTTGTTAACAATAAATTCCCAATTCTTGAAACACTTGCTCTACACAAAAACGGGAATTTGATTCCAGTAGAAATAACAGGAAAAATAATTAAATACAATCAAAATCCTGTTATTGTGGGTTCTATAAGAGACATAACCGAACGAAAAATAGTTGAAAGGGAGATGATAGAAACAAAAAACGAACTCGCAAAATCACAGAGGATTGCAAAACTTGGAAGTTGGGAGTTTAATCTTGATACCCAAGAAATTAATTTGAGTACAGAACATTTAATCCTTTTGAACGAAACACCAAAAAGTTCAAAAATGCAAATTAGTGATTATATTGACAAATATGTTATTGCTGAAGATATTTCTTTATTTAAAGAAAAAATTAATTTTGCTTTGAGAAATAAAAAAAATAAAGATTATAATGATAAATTTGAGTATAAAGTAAAAACTCAAAATGGAAAAATAAAAGATTTTTTAGTTTACGGTAATTATAAATCTAAAGGAGTAATACATGGCGTAACGCAAGATATAAGTGAGACAAAACAAAACGAAGAAGAGTTGGTTCAGTCAAGGTTGTTTTTGAACAATGTTGTAAATACAATGCCAACACCACTATACGTAAAAGATGCTCAAAATAGATGGGTAATAATAAATGATGCTTACTGTAATTTGGTAGGACGCACAAAAGAGGAATTGATTGGTGAAACAGATTTTGATTTGTTTTTTAATAATGATGAATTTTTTGAAGAAGAAAATAAACTTCTATTTGAAAGCAAAAAAATTCATGTAAAAGAAGAAAGACTTATTAATAAACATGGAAACACACAAACAATTTTAACCCGAAAATCTACGACCACTGATGGTAGTGGAAACAAGTTTTTGGTAGAAGTTATAACAGATATTACTGACCGAAAAAATGCAGAAATAGAATTAAAAATACAGAAAGAACTTATTGAACGAAATTTAAAAAAAATTAGCGATAGTATAAATTATGCTAAAAGATTACAAAATGCTCTATTTCCGTCCAAAGAAATAATTTATAGATACTTACCAGATTCTTTTATCCTTTTTAACCCTAAGGAACAAGTTAGTGGTGATTTTTATTATGTCAATAAAATAAATGATAATATTATATTTGCTGTAGCTGATTGTACTGGACATGGAGTGCCAGGAGGATTTTTAACTATACTGGGTATTACTTATTTGCACGAAATAGTTAACAGAAGAGAAATAGATAATGCGGGAACTGTGTTAAATGTATTAAGAGAAAGAATAAAAGATACTTTTATGACTTTTGGGTCAAACAATAAAGATGGACTTGATATTGCACTTTGTGTAATAAATACCAAAACTAATGTATTGCAATTTGCTGGTGCCAACAATCCTGTTTGGATAATGAGAGGCGACGAAATGATTGAATATAAGGGTACACGAAATCCAATAGGTATTTATATTAGAGAAAAAGATTTTGTAAATAACCTTATCCAGCTTCAAAACGAAGATATGATATATCTCTTTTCTGATGGTTATCTTGATCAGTTTGGAGGCGAAAATTACAGGAAATTTACTAAAACACGTTTTAGAGAATTAATTAAAAGTATTTATTTTCTACCGTTAGATGTTCAAGAATCTGTTTTAGAACAAACATTTGAACAATGGATACAATTCAACGAACAAATAGACGATGTAACAATTATGGGATTAAAATGGAAATTTATTTAAAAAATATAATTTCCTTTTTTTTTGTTTTTTATTACAACTAATTTTAAGGTTTACTATCTTATGTTTAAGCAAAATTAGTATTTGTATAAAATCTGAAAAGTCGGGAAAACTTTTTATCATAACATTAAAGCATTGATTAATTGCTTT
>JAOZTW010000339.1 GCA_029938985.1 Bacteroidales bacterium
TTGATTTTTACAAATCATTGATAATCATCACAAAATGAACACAAAAACTTTAGTATTTAATAAATATAAAATGAAAAACATTAAATTAATATCTATCCTTTTAATAGTGCTGGTTATTTGCAGTTGTTCAAACAATGTTCACGAAATTCCGTTAGAAAAAAAGTCATTAATTAACGAAAATGACAGACTCATATTTTCAAATGAATCTAATGAACTTGATACTTTCTATGTGATATATTATGTTTTTTCGGCATATTCAACCTACAATACAGCAAGCGGACGTTTGTACGAAAACGAAAATATAATAGTGTCTAACAGTTCTAATAAGGCTGATAACGACACTACAATACTAAATTTTAATTACTCAAAACAAATGAACACACAAAATTCGAGTGTGAGAATGGCAAATATGTTACCTGCATTAATATCTATCAACAACCAATGGTATGTTGACACTCAGCATGCAATAGATTCGTTGGAAACATATAATATTGCAGATATTGAGTATTCCAATGTTTTTATTTTTGAAAAAGCAGAAGTAGATACAACTTTGAGTGTAAATAAATTTAATTATCAACATCAATACGGTATAATATCCTATGAATTAAGAAACGGTGAAAAATGGAAATTAATAAAATATGATAGTTTTGATGATTAATTGTTTTCCTTGTCCTATCAGACAAGGTTATTGATTTCGCAATTATTCCTTGTCCTAACAGACAAGGCTATTGATTTCGCACCTTTGGTGCTAAAAAATAAATTGAATTTCACCCGTTTTTCAACTGAATTAAAAAATATAATAATGAAAATATATCCACGAATTAAAAAAATGATTGCAGATACTGTAACTCCTATTTCTATGTATCTAAAATTGAGGAACGAACTTGACAACTGTTTGTTGCTCGAAGGTTCTGACTATAATAGTAGAGAGAACAACAGTATGTCTTTTTTGTGTGCAAACCCAATTTTGACAATAAGTGCAGAAGATAATAATGTAAAAATTAAACAAGGAGAAGAATTTAGCGAAAAACCGATTTCTAACAAAAATTTCACTGATTTGTTTAACAATTTTATGTCAGACATAAAAATAGAATCCGATGATGCTATTCATAAATTTAATGGATTGTTTGGCTATTTTGCCTATAATTCAATTCAATATTTTGAGAATATAAAATTGCACAATAAGAAAACAGATTCAGCAACTATACCATCGTTGCAGTTTAGTTTTTTCAGATATGTAATTGTGTTTAATCATTTTAATAGCGATTTAACAATAATTGAAAATTTGCAAGAGAACGAAAAAAGTGAAATTGAAAAAGTAGAGAAATTAATAAATAGCATTCAATATACTACCAATAAATTCTCTCCATCAGGAAACGAAAGCTCTAATATTACTGATAATCAATTTGTAGAAATGGTTACCAAAGGCAAGCAACATTGCAAGCGTGGCGATGTTTTTCAAATAGTATTGTCTCGGCAGTTTGCACAAAGTTTTAAGGGTGATGATTTTAATGTTTACAGAGCCTTGCGTTCAATAAATCCTTCTCCCTATTTGTTTTATTTTGATTACAACGATTTTCGTTTAATAGGCTCATCGCCAGAGGCACAAATAAAAATATCAAACGGAGTTGTAACAATAAATCCAATTGCTGGCACTTACAAACGAACAGGAAACACCGAAGAGGACGAAAAACTGGCTCAAAAACTTCTTAAAGATAAAAAAGAAAACGCCGAACATGTAATGCTTGTAGATTTGGCAAGAAACGATTTGAGTAGAAATGCCAAAAATGTAGTTGTGGATATTTATAAAGAAATACAATATTTTAGTCATGTAATTCATCTTGTTTCAACAGTTAAGGGAGACTATAAAGGTAATTCTCCTAAATTTATTGCTAACACATTTCCTGCTGGTACACTGAGTGGTGCTCCCAAATATAAAGCCATGCAACTGATTGATAATTACGAAAATCAAGACAGAGGTTTTTATGGTGGAGCAGTTGGTTTTATTGGTCTAAATGGCGATGTTAACATGGCAATAGCAATAAGGTCTTTTGTTAGCAAAAATAATACTTTGTACTATCAAGCAGGTGCTGGTGTGGTGGAGCAATCGAACGAAATAAGTGAACTAAACGAAGTGAAAAACAAACTATCTGCACTAACAAAAGCAATAAATATGGCTACAAATTTGTAAATGTAATTTTTTTTTTAGATATTTGCATTTTTAAATAAAAGGCTCCATAGTTCAACGGATAGAATACGAGTTTCCTAAACTTGCGATATAGGTTCGATTCCTATTGGGGCTACAAAATACAACAACACAACAATCTAACAGTTAGCTTAATCATGTTTTTGATTGCACAGGTCTAAAAAAATTTAATGCGTTAGCTATAAGTGAAAATGAAATAATAAGTAACTCCATAATACGCCGTTTTTTTGTTCTTCTATTATTTTGACAAATCTGCAAATAGCAAGCTATTTAATGACTTTTTTAAAATTTTTAACAGGGCAAAATAAACAAGTAAACTGGAGTTAGTTATTTTTTCTTTTTCACTTATCTAATTCGTCTGTTGGTTCTAAACAAATAATTGACAATTTTAAATGAACTTATTTTTGTTTTTTAACAATTCAAGAAATATAATAATATCAAGATATTTGCATATTTTTTTGAAGAAGTAAAAAGTAAAAAGAACAAGTTTAAATCGTCAATTATTTGTTTTAATATGCTTAAGTGAATATCTTGACAAAGTCGCCCCTTTATTAGACAATGTAATAGATAAAAATAATAATGGGTTTACAGTCAAATTCAATATTGCTATCATATTTGAATACTTGTAAAAATCAACCAACACAAAATTCTTTAAATATATTTATGTTTTATCATAATCACAGACGTTTTAAAGCAGTAGAACGAAAGGGAAAAACTCCAATAGAATTGTTCACTGGAAAAAAAACAAGATAAAAATTGGTAAGAATTACTGATAAAAAAAATTGAAAAAAGATAAAATAAAAATTATTATTATTCTGTTATTTAATAGTTTACTTAGTTCTACAAAAAATAAATAATATTAATTTGAACAGTCTAATTAATTAAATATCTAAATTATACAATAAGAATTTAACAGAACCAGTACCAAATCGTCTTTTTTGGTATTTATATTATTTTTATTGTATTATACGATTGGGCTTAAATGGGAGAATTTTGTCTTTTTATAAAAAAAGTGTAAAGTTTTGGCGTTTTTCATAAGTGTAAAGTACAAGGCATTTTTATTTTTTAAATACCGCAGTTTACTATTGTAAATGAGGATTTTAAAACAATTAAAATAAGGCAATAATTTGCATTTATGAAAAATACCAAAGTTTTTTTATTCGTAATGAAACATGCCCAAAATATTTTTATTATTGGGGAGGTGAATGTAAAAGTTGCTTATTTTATAAAAAAAAGGAAGCCGAAGCTCCCTTTTTAGTGTTGGCGGAAAGAGAGGGATTCGAACCCCCGGAGGTTTGACCCTCAACGGTTTTCAAGACCGCCGCATTCGACCACTCTGCCATCTTTCCGAGACAAAAGTAGATTAATTATTTTTTCTATACAAAAAATTTTTGTTTTTTTGTAAAATATTTATTTTTTTATAAAATCAATATTATTATAATCAATTTATATTCAACTATATAAACTAATTTATTATGAAAAATGTTTTTTTATTTTTAGTTCTAATTTTTTGCTTCAATTTAACCTTTTCTCAGAGTAGAATTTTGTTTAACGAAAATTTTGAGAACAATTCTAATAATTGGAATTGTCAAAACAATGAGCAGTTAAAAAGCTTTATTAAAAAAGGGAAATTAACAATAACAAACAATGAAGAACAATTGAATGCAATATGGTATCCATTATATATAGACCAAAATGAAAATTTTTCGATTTCTTCAGAAATTATGCAAACAAATGGATATTCGGACAACGAATATGGTATTATCTGGCGAGGAGATGATTGGGGTAATTTTGCTTGTTTACTGGTGTCTTCTTCGTTGTATTACAAAGTATTCGTAGTTGAAAACGGAAAAGAAAAAATATTAAAAGACTGGACTTTTGGTTACGAAATGTATCCTAAGTATTTTGATAATAATTTGAAAATTGAAAAAAAAAATGATTCCTTATTCGTTTCAATTAACGGTTCTACAATTTATTCATCTGATTATAAATATTATTGTGGCGATAAAATAGCTTTGGTGGTGGGTGGGAAAATAAAAGTTAAGGCAGATTTTATTACTGCCAGTTATTATGAGGATAAATATTTTCCTCAAAAAAATATGATTTTTAAAACAAAAATAGAACAAAATTTTAAATTTAATGATACAAGTTCAATAATATCGCCTCAATTGTCAAATAATGATAGTATTATTTATTTTTCTAAAATATCTGAAAACTATAAAGATTCCGCTTTTTCGTATAATATATTTTATTCCAAGATAAATAAATTAGGTTTTTGGCAAAAAGCTCAAGTACTTGATACCACAATTAATAATAAAAACGATAATTTTCCTATTTATTTATTTCCTGGTGATAGTACTATTTTTTTTCAAAATAATTATATAAAACAAAAAATTCAAAATTTGAATATTTCATATAAAAAAAATGATGTGTGGAATAAAAGTGAATCTATAAAAATTGAAGAATATTATAATTTATATAGTTTCACAAGTTTTGCATTATCAAATGATAGAAAGGTTTTAATCTCTTCGATAGAAACTAAGGATAGTTATGGAAAGAAAGATTTATATATTAGTTTTTTAACTCCGAAAGGAGTATATTCAAAACCTAAAAATATGGGTAATATTATTAATACTCACGACGACGAAGGAACTCCATTTATTGGCTCTGATAACAAAATATTGTATTTTTATTCTTATGGGCATAGAGGTTTTGGTAGTGCTGATATTTTTGTTAGTTACAGGCTTGATGATAGTTGGACGAACTGGACGAAACCTCAAAACTTAGGAAGAGGAATAAATACTGAGGCATCAGAAACTTTTTATATAACTGATAAAAATGAAAAAACAGCATATTTTGTTTCAAATATTGACGGAACAGAGAAAATATATAAAGCAAAAATATTTAAAAAATAAAAAAATCAAGATAACTAACTCTTTTGTTTATAAACAGATTAAAGGGAAAAATGCGTTAAGATAACTTGATTTAATATTTTTCAAATTTTAGTATTGTAAATTCACAATTTTTGATTTTCAATTATCTCTTTGTTCAAATTGTTCTTGTTTTTTGTCTTGTACTCTTTTTATTATTAAAATTATAATTATTACTGCTATTACAAGAAAGATAATTCCACAAATTGCTAATATAATTATACTTACATCAGATTCAGACATGATTTTATATTTTTATGTTGTAAAACTTTGTTTTTAAGGAGTAAACCAATTTTTGATTACCATTTACAGCCCTATGTTTTTTATTATTTTAGTTTTACTGCAGTTCCCCAAGCAAGAATTTCTGCTGCACCTTGTGTAACAGCTGATGTTGTAAATCTGATATTTACAATTGCATCTGCTCCAAGCTTGTTTGCTTCGTCTTCCATTCTATAAATTGCTTGTTCACGAGAGTCTGCAAGCAGTTTAGTATATTCAGATATTTCTCCACCTACTATATTTTTGAAACTTGCAAAAATATCTCGCCCTACATTTCTGGCTCTAACTGTGCTACCTCTAACCAAGCCAAGACTTTCTACTATTTCTCTACCTGTAACTTGTTCTGTGTTTGTTAAAATCATAATTTTTATTTTTTTTATTTATTTATTAATTATTCTAATTCAAAAGCTAATTGTTACGTATAGCAAATGTTTGTTAGATATTTGTTTATTTATGTTTTTCTTTCAATTTTTGCTCTAAAATCGCAATACGTTCTTCTGCTTTTTTTTGTTCTTCCTCTGCTTTTAACCTTTTGTATTTTTCTTCTTTTTTTTGTTCTTCTGCTACCTTTTTTTGTTCTTCTGCTACCTTTTTTTGTTCTTCTGCTACTTTTCTAATTGTTTTTTCGTTGTCTAATTCTTTTG
>JAOZTW010000340.1 GCA_029938985.1 Bacteroidales bacterium
GTGTTCCTTCTATTGAATAAATCCTATTTGGTTGTCTGTGAACTCTTGATAAGTGCTCAGTGTTTGGTCTAATTCCATTTTTCCAAATATTTTTATTTCTATAACCTACAAATATCAAACCTGATATTTGTTTTTTTGGATTTTTAATTAATGTATATTCTGACTTGTCTAAATAATCAAAACCCTCTTCTTCGTCTAAAAAATCTTTTAAAACAACAGAACTCTTTTTTCTTAATTCTTCAAATCTGAAAAAACTATTTTTTGTTGCGATAATAAAAATTCTTTCTCGGTTTTGTGGCAACCCAAAGTCTTTTGCATTTAATAATTGTGAAGTCACATTATAACCTAATTCATCTAATGTTTTTAGAATAGTTGTAAATGTTCTTTTTTTATCGTGGTATATTAAATGTTTAACATTCTCTAAAACAACAACTTTTGGTTGTTTTTCTTCAATTATTCTACAAATATCAAAAAACAAAGTTCCTCTTGTATCTTCAAATCCTTTTTTCTTTCCTGAGATGCTAAATGGCTGGCATGGAAATCCCGCAACTAATACCTCAAAGTCAGGTATTTCACTTGGAATAATTTTAGTTATATCTCCAAAGGGTTTAATTCCAAAGTTATTTTCATAAACTGTTTGGCAAGCTTTATTTATTTCAGATGTAAAAACACATTCATATCCTGCATCTTCAAACCCTTTTCTAAAACCGCCTATTCCTGCAAATAAATCTATAAATCTTGGTTTCATTATTTTAAATTTAATATTTACTTTTTTGCAAAGTTAATATTTTTTTCATAAATCGTATTTTGAGTTGCCTATAATCGGGATAGAACGGTGGATTACTCCACCAGTCCCCCCACAGAGCCGTACGAGCGGAATTCCCGCATACGGTTCCTCACTCTATCGTTTCGCTGTCTGTAATTTCTGCTATTTGGTTAAATTTTGTTTCCACTTTATTAACTCAGAGTCTAATAAGTTAGTTTCCTTATACCAATTCGATAATATGACCTCTTACTTCTCTAATAATTGGGTCGCTTTGGTTCTATTTTTTGCCACTCAATAGATTGTAAATCATTATTTAAGCATTGTTCAAATTTCTCTTCTCGTGTTCCCCAAAAATCTGCATAAAAAATTTGTTTTTTGCTATTTGGCTTTTTTACAAATATTGAAATTGCGACACCTTGCATTATATCAAAAACATTTTTATCTATTTTTCCATCTGGTGTTTTTTCTTTTTTATGTGAATTACCGTGTAAATCAATAAAATACATTTGGTCAAAATCTTGCATCAAACTTTGTCGCATTCCCCTGAATGTTGGATTATCTAAGAAAGCATGACTTGTAATAATTCCAACAACAGCTTGTCCTATTTTATTTATTTTGTATTGTGCAAAACGTATAAACTTCACATAATCATCTTGTAACCATTTTGAGTTGCGTTCTTTTAGCGGTTTACCTTCAAATTCAAAATAATTAGCTTGATTTTTTGTTTTTTCTTTTGCATAAATATCATTTCCCTTTAATAATTTACTTATCCATTCTCCTGTATTTTTGGAATGTCCTGAATATGGTGGATTTCCAGTTATTACCAGAATTGGTTTATCTTTTATTGCCTGTGCGTCTTTGGCTTCCTGTGTAAGTGCGGGTAATAGTGGTATTTTTATTTGTGGGTTTGTTGGTTCAAGAGTATTTGTTAGAAAAATTTGCAAGCGTTCATTATTTTTTATTTCATAATTTTGTTCTTTCAGAAATTGTGCAAGTTTTAAATGTGCAATTGTGTATGGTGCAATAAGATACTCAAAACCATAAATGTTTTTTAAGATATGTTTGGAAATAATCATATCTTTTTTGGATTGCGAATTTGCTGGAATATTATTTAAAATTAGTTTTAAAATTTCTATTAAAAAAGTCCCTGTTCCTGTGGCAAAGTCAAGGACAGTTACAGATTTGCGGTCTGCAAAACCCGATTTTATTTTAAAAGTATTTTGTAAAATATTATTTATAGAATTTACAATTAAGTTAACAACTTGTGGCGGTGTGTAATAAACACCTTTTGCTTTTCTTAAATTTGTATCATAAGCAGCAAGAAAAGTTTCATAAAAATAGATATATGGGTCTGTATCAATATTTTCGCTGTCTTTTACTGTTTTGCTAAATAACATTGATTTTTTAATTTCTTGTAAATCAAGATTATTCATCAGCGAAATTACTTCGTCAATTATCCATTTTGCATTTGTATATTCAGGTTTATTTAATTCATCAAGGAAACCAACAAGTTCTTGTATTAATTTGAATGATTGTGGAATAAATTTTTTAGCATTGAATAATGTTACAATTTTTGTATCGGCATTCAATTTTGCCTGAAAAAGTCCATAAACAAGCATTTGTGCAAAAGCATCAGCAAATTCATATATTGATAAATCCGTGAAAATATATTCTTGGAAAGTTTCATAAAGTCCAAGCAATAAACCGCCTGAATTTTCTTTTTGTTGTTGAGTTAATTCATCTTGTAGAAAATCTTTTAAGTTTTTGGCACGAATAGCAAGTGCAAGTGCAAGCTCTTTTGCTGTAGAAATTCCTATTGGTGTTTGTGTGTAAAAGTTTTCTATTAATTTTTGAACCTTTTGTATATTTTCATCTTTTAACTGAAATTTTTTATTTTGCAAATCAAAAATATCACATAAAGTCTCTTTTTGAATATTATCTTCTCTAATCCAAATAAAATCAAGATAATTTGTTAGTAGAATATTATCAGATAATCTTCTGTATTTTTTTATTTGTTCTGTTTTAAGTATTTTATTTAAGTTTTTATCTATTTTTTCATTTTCAATATATCCAATAATTCCACTATCATTGGTTATTTTATAGTCTGGTGAGCCAAATTTTCCTTTTCGTTTTGGTTCATGCAATATTTTTATACTATCTTTTTTATTTTCCGATATTTTTTCAAATAATATTTGCAGTGTCAAACGGTGCGAATGTTCTGTTATTTGTTCCAAAGGAACAGATTTTATTTTTTTTAAGTAGTCATTAAAATATTGCATAATTTTATTTTTTTTTCTGCAAATGTAATTATTTTTTGCTTTTTTGAATTAACTTTAACGTGAACTGCTTTGAACACCCTTTTTCAGGGTGTTTCAAAGCAAATTAAAAGAAAAAATACTTTAATATTTTTATGCTCTTAGTTTGCCGTCTTGAAAAACTGCGATTTTTTTCTATAACGTTTTGTCGTCATGAAAAACTGCGAATTTTTCTATCACGTTTTACCGTCATGAAAAACTGCAGATTTTTTCTATCACGTTTTACCGTCATGAAAAACTGCAGATTTTTTCCATCACATTTTGCCGTCATGAAAAACTGCAGATTTTTTCCATCACATTTTGCCGTCATGAAAAACTGCGAATTTTTCTATCACGTTTTGCCGTCATGAAAAACTGCGGATTTTGTATCTCTGTTTTACCGTCATAAAAAAATGCGATTTTTTCTATCTCGTTTTGTTGTCATGAAAATTTGCCGTCATGAAAAACTTCAATTTTTTTATCTCATTTTGCCATCATGAAATACTGCGATTTTTTCTATCTCGTTTTGTTGTCATGAAAATCTGCATTTTTTTTCTATCACGTTTTGCCGTCATGAAAAACTTCAATTTTTTTATCTCATTTTGCCATCATGAAATACTGCGATTTTTTCTATCACGTTTCGCTGTCTGTAATTTCTGCTATTTTTTCTATCTCATTTTGCCGTCATAAAAAACTGCGGACTGTTTTTGGCAAAGTTAATTACTTTTTTATTTTCTTATCAAAAAAACAGTATCTTTTTTTCAAATAAATAAAATTGTCTAAAAAACCAACGAATTAATAAAAATGTGTATCACATTTTTAAGTTACTTTATCTGTTTTTATTACGATTTTAATAACTGTAAAAATAAGTTTTTTTTTGAAATATATCAATTAAAACGTTTCAAAATCATCATCTGATTTGTATTTGTTTGATAAATTCATATTAAATCCTTTATTGTTATGTTCTAAAATTTCGTTTTCTTGTTTAATAATCACGTTTTTATTTTGTAAATTACCTATTTTAAACACAGAAATCAATTCTTTTAATTGCTCTGCTTGTGCCGATAATTCTTCCGCAGATGCTGACATTTCTTCGGCTGATACTGAGTTTTCGTTTGTTATTTCTGTCAGTTGTTGAATTGACGTATTAATATTCTCAACTCCGCTTTGTTATTCTTTACCTGCTGAAACAATGTTATTTACCAGTTCTGCACTTTTCATAATTTCTGGAATTGCATTTTTTAATTTTTCTCCTGCAATTCTTGAAATATCATGTCCGTTTTTAGATAATTTAGTTATTTCATCTGATGCAATTTTTGTTTTATCGGCAAGTTTTCTAATTTCGTTTGCAACAACAGCAAAACCTTTTCCATTTTCGCCAGCACGAGCCGCTTCAATCGCTGCATTTATCGACAAAATATCTGTTTTATTCGCTATTTCGGATATTATTGTTATTTTTTCGCTTATTTGTGAAACTGATTTTATCGTTTTCACAAAAATTTCATTGCTCTGTTTCATTTCATTTGCCGATTTTGTCGATGTTTGTCCAGTCATTTCTGCATTTTCCATGTTTGAATTTATCATCGCCAACATTTGTTCCATTGAAGTCGCAACTTCTTCTGTGGTAGCGGCTTGCTCATTGGCTCTATTCGAGACTCCTTGTGAAGCGGAACTTAATTGATTACTGGCATTAGAAATGGTATTTGAAGCTTGTTGAACTTCTTGTATTATTGTTTTAAATTTAGTAACCACTAATAATTGAGGTTTTAATAAATCCTTATATTCATTATCAATTTTAATATCTAAGTTTCCATTGGTAACTTGTTCACTTATTTTTAATGAATAATCTTGTATTTTGAACATTTCAAGAAACACGCCAATTACGGGCATCGTGTAGCTAAGAATATTTGCATAATGTGCAATGTCAAAAAATATATCAAATAATTGTTTCGAGAATGACATATAAATTTGTCCAATCAAATTAAAAAGAATAGCGGCAAGAATAAAAGCATCAACACTTGTAGGTTTATTGCGAAATCGTTTAATAACCATTATAAAGGCAATAAGAAATAAAAAGGCAGTAAACAAATCTACTGGTCGAGAGATTAAATATTCAGGCATTACTGTTTTTGGTATTGGCAAAACAAAGGCAAATAAAGTCATACCAATAGCTATTACAATTAAGATAAGCGAATATTGTTTTATAATTTTATTAAGTTCAAATTTTGGCATTTTAAATTGTCCCGAAATACTTGCATATAATATTGAAACAGCAAGTAATGTTCTACCAACAATATAAGTTCCAGGTATAAATCTTGAAAAATCTAAATCAGAATTTGAAAAAAGTCTTTTAAATCCAAATATACCGTGAAATAAATCTTCAAGCCCTGATATGAGAAAACCTAATCCTATTATAAGATAAAATTTTTCTTTTGTTCCTTTGAAAAGACTGATTATTCCAACTGATGCCAATATAGCTATAAACGAACTTGTTATCTCAATAGTTGCATGTAAATCACTTGAACTTTTCCATGTGCTTTTAAAAACAAAAGGTGCAATTAGTATTGAAATTGCTGTTAGTATACAATATAACAGATATGATTTTTTTTTCATTTTTATTTTTTTTAGATTGATAAATTATCGTTATCCACAAAAACAAAATATTGGTCTGAAAAAAATCTTTCTCTAACATTTTCTGTTTCCAGTTTGCAGTTGTGCATAACGGAAACTGCTTGGTGGCGGTGGTTTTTTTGTTTTTTTTGGTGTGCTACGCACACCAAAAAAAACCACTGACAACCAAGCAAATGATATGTGCATTTATTTCTATTTAAACGGGTTCAATTATTTATTTAAAATCTTGAAATGTTTTTTTCTGTGCAAAGATAATTTTTTGAAAGCTTATATAACTAAAGTTTTTGTGTTCATTCTGTGATGATTATCAATGATTTGTAAAAATCAATTTTGCATATATATCATTAAAAA
>JAOZTW010000931.1 GCA_029938985.1 Bacteroidales bacterium
AAATAAAACATATCATTTTTAAACAATGACTTTATTGGAGAAATATCTTTTATTTCATTTTTTGATAAATAAAGCCATTGAATTTGTTTTAAATTTTCTAATACAGAAATATCTTTTATTTGATTATTTGATAAATAAAGACTTCTAATATTTGTTAGTTTACCAACCAATAACAAATCATCAATTTCTATATCAACAATTTTTAATCCAGTGATGTTTTGGTGATTATCAACTGAATACTGTATTAGTTTTGACATTTCCAAAATATCAATATTTTCAATATCAACTTCTGTAAATTCAACATTTAATTGTTTTTCTAATTTTTTTAAAATTTGTAAGTCTGTCATTTTCTTTATTGTTTACATTTATTTTTGTAAAAAAATTTAATTTTAAGGTGTAAACCAATTCTTAATTCCTAATTCTCGTATGTTTACAACATAAAATATTGATTCCATTTTAACACTGCCATATAATTTAGTTTGTACTTGATAGTTCAACAAAATATACACTATCATTGAAAAAGTCATGCCCATAAGTATATATTGAGCCGTAGGGAGCATTAATGAGAGTCCTGAAATAGCCAAATCCACCATAATGGAATAAAAATTAAGAAAAATTTCCATAAGATTCCTTCATCTAAATGTCCGTGATGCACATGAACAAGCAAATGGGTTACTTTTCCGAGAGCTACCACAAATATTAAATCGAAAAATAATTCGAGCCATGTAGCTTGGCGTTCTTTTAAATATAATAATTTTTTAATCATATGTTTAGTAAAAATTAATAAGTTAGCAAAATTAAGAACAGGAATTTATGAATTAATCAGGTTAAAACAAATTACTAATAATGAATTATTTGAAACTTTATATTATTTTCTAAAAATAGTGAAATAATGACGCAGTTTCCGAAGTTATTTTTTGACAATTCCTAACCATATATAAAAAATACAAAAGGCAAACGAAATAAAACTATGCTCATATAGATAATCAAGGGCTATTTATTTTGAGAAATAAATAGTCTTTTCAAATAGCAAATATTTTTATCTATTTTATTGCACCAGCGGTGCAAAATAACGATAGAATTAATTGATAATATGGATATTTTGCACTTCCAACGGGCTACTATAATTTGCGAGTTAAAAAGACGTGATTTATGTTGCACCCCGCTGGAGTGCGTTTACTCAAATTTATATATTTCAATCAATATATTTTGTACTTCTGGTGCAAAAATATATAAGAGCTCAATTGTCTATAAGAGCCTAAAACTAATGAGTGTGTCGGAAATATAATTCAGAACTCATGTCTGCAAAGGTAAAAGAAATATTCAGGAAAGTAAAAAATATTTTTATTTATTTTTAATTTAAAAATATTTTAAACTCTTGATACAATTAGAAATTGGTTTACTCCTTAAAATTCAATTATTGAATATAATGGCATGTTTGGTATTTTTCGTGATTACAACAGTTTTTGTTGAAAAATAGAAATCAGTGTTCCAATTTTAATCTTAATAGCACAACAAATATAAAACCTTATGACCTTATTTTTTAATAGATTAAATAAAATAACAAAGTTTGTAAAATATGTAAACAATTTACTCCAAAAGTTAAAGTGTACTCATAGAATAAATAACAAGGTTTCAAAAGATTAAGGCATATTAAAATAAATAATTAACCAATTTAAGCGATGTTATTTTTAT
>JAOZTW010000341.1 GCA_029938985.1 Bacteroidales bacterium
AGTGTTATGTTTTTATTTAAAAACTACAACTATCTAATAATCTGACAATTATGAACACAAAAACTTTAGTTAATAATGAATTATTTATCATCTTTTTTTAGGCAGAAAAAGTATAAAATAATGATGACAAATCTTAAAATTATTTTTAACAAACCATAAGGTGTAAACATATTTATTTTTAATTGCCATTTATGGCATTAGTTATTGCTAAATCAATAGTTTTTTTGTAATTATCCGATTTTGTGAGCATGCCAGAAAAAGCAATTCCACTAATTTTTGTTTGCATCAATGGTTTGATATCTTCAATTTCTATTCCGCCAATTGCAATTATTGGAATTGAAAAATTGTTTGGAAGTTGTTCAAAAATTTTGTTGTAACCATCAACACATAGTACTGGACTAAGTTTTTTCTTTGTAGTTGTAAATCTATAAGGACCTAAGCCAATGTAATCTATTGGCATTTTACTTAAACAAATTATATCATCAATTGTGTTTGCTGTAGCACCAATAATAAATTTTTCACCAAGTATTTCTCTTGCTTTTTGTGGCGACATATCATTTTTTCCTAAATGAACACCATCAGCATTTACGGTTTTGGCTACTACTACATTATCATTTATTATAAGTTTTACATTGTAATTTGCACAAATATTTTTTGCTTTTTTTGCCTCAAAAATATATTTTTGTTCTGATACGTTTTTTACTCTAAGTTGCACCCAATCAATTCCTCCAATACATGCCTTTTCTAAAACCTCAATATGACTATTAGTTGTGTTGTTGGTAATAAATTGTAATTTTGAAATATTTTTCTCCATAATTATAAATCTATTTTAAATTTAATATGCCTAAATAATGAATGATACAATGGTTCAATGGTTCAATGGTTCAATGATACAATGATACAATGGTTCAATGATACAATTATATTATTACAAACCAATAGATTAAAGAAATACAAATGTGTAAAAACTTTTGTATGCCGAAATAAATGAATTTTAAGGTTTAACCAATTCTTAATTCCTAATTCTTAATTCCTAATTCTTAATTCTTAATTCCTAATTCTTAATTCTTAATTCCTAATTTCTAATTCTTAATTGCTATTATGATATCCAAGCAAACTGTTGTTTGATATAATAAAATTGCTCACATATTTTTTTGCTTTAATTATTGATAATTCTAAATTAAATTTATTAGATAAGTTAGCACAAATTGCTGATGATAAAACACAACCAGTTCCATGTTTGTCATAATTATTGTGTCGTTTACCATCAAAATTTGTTATTTTTGTTGGCTCAATCAAAATATCTGTAACCTTGTTATTATTAGAATGTCCACCTTTTAAAAGAATATTACAAAGTTTTTTTTCTTTTTGCAAATTTTGTAATAACTTTATTTCTATGGTATTAAAAAGTTTTTCACATTCTGGAATATTTGGAGTTAGCAAATAAATATGTTGCAATAAAGAAAATAATTGTTTGTTTTGCAAATTTTCATGAAAATTAAATCCAGCAGAAGCTTTTAATATTGGATCCCAAATTATTTTTATGCTATTATTATGTTTTTTCAAAAGCTTTATTATTTGTGTTAAAGTATCTAAATCTTTGATTAAACCTATTTTAACAAATTCCAGTTTTTGGTTTTCCAACAAAACATCAATTTGTTGTTCTATTTGTTTTTGTTCTAACCAATCTACGCCCACAATTTTTTTTTCGTTTTGATATGTAATAGCAGTTGTTACTCCCAAA
This sequence comes from Bacteroidales bacterium, assembly GCA_029938985.1. GTDB lineage: Bacteria > Bacteroidota > Bacteroidia > Bacteroidales > JAOZQN01 > JAOZQN01. Next base: position 1,745 of record JAOZTW010000341.1, read on the forward strand.
CCTTGAGTTTTGTGCTGTTCAAAAGTTTTAATATCGGCTGTTATTCCTGCCCCCGAACAAGGGTCAAAGCCAGCAATACTAAGTGTATAACTACGTGTTTTTATACTCTCGTTTATATTACAGAAAGCAGAAATTGCATTTTTATTTTCCCATATATTTCCCAAAACTGCAACTTTTGAAAAACCAAGATTAATACATTTTTTAGCATTATTAGCATTTATTCCTCCAAGTGCAATTATTGATAAATTATTAAAATTCAGGAATTTATTTATATCCAAAAAGTTAAATTTTGATTTATAATTTGTTTTAGAAATAGAATCAAAAATAGGACTTAAAAAAAAGCTATTAAAATGGTGTTTTAAATTTTCTATTTCTGAAAAAGAATGTGCCGAATAGCCAAAATACTTGAATTTATTTTTATACTTCAATCCGTCTTCCAATCTGTTTTTTCCCACTTGAATACCTTTTACTGCAAATTGTTTTGTCAAATGGTAATGTGAGTGCAAAATTAGAAATTTATGATTTTTTTCCGAAATATTTTTAATATATTGTTTTAATTCTAATTCCGAAAAATTTGGTTTTCGTACATGAAACTGCTGTAAACCATTTTCAAAAAGCTGGTTTACAATCCAAATTTCATTAAAAGTATTTGTTGGTACTGATATTACAATTATTTTTGACATATTAATTCTTTTTAGTGAAAAAATGAAAAAACAAAAATAAAATAAAAATCCACATTATTTATAATTTCCAATTACAAAAATTCTAAAATTTAGGAATTGGAAAAAAATAATGTGGATTTGATATAAAAATAACAGCAAAAAAGGGGCTATTTTTCTATGTTTTTATAACATTTTTGTTCGCATTTTCCATCTGATTTATATCCTTGTTTTTTATGATGTCCATGTTTTCCTCGCATACCTGGGTGATGTCCTGCTGGTCGCTTTGCGTGATGAATATCAAACTCAACTCTTTGTTTGTCAGTTAAAATGTTTCTTACATCGTTATGAGAATTTGCTCTGTTTATTCGTAGTTTTTCATGCAAACTACTTATTTCTCTAATTTTTGCTTCTACATCTGCCATATTTACTTTATCGGCTGTTTGTAAAGCTGTTAGTTCTGCTTCTTTTATTTTCAACTCATTATGCGTGCTAAGCATTTCTTGCTTTTGAGCAGTTTTAATTTCTTCAATTTGTTTTTCTTGTGCTTCTGTTAAGTCCTGAATTTTTCCTTCGCCATGATGTCCTCTGTGTCCAGGTTGAGCATAAGTTAACATACTAAAACTTGTCAATAAAGCAATCATTATGATTGTTACGGATACTAAATTTAATTTTTTCATTGTTTTGATTTTTAAATGATTAATTGATTAATTATATTAGTTTATTTTTAAAACTATTAACTTACGATGAAATTGATTTTTTAATACACTTAGTGTCTTTTTTTTCGTCTTCTGTCTTTGTGTTTTGGTTGCATTTCAACAAAAATTTCCACAAGTTTTTTTTGCTGTTCGTCATTACATACTTTTTTCATATTTATTAGCATTTCAAACGACAATATTTTTATCTTCTCATGATGCTTTCCTATAGCTTCTGCTCCCTTATTAAGTGTGTCTTTATTAGGGTTTTGTTTTTTTAATTCATTATTAATAACTATACGATATTCGTTCATTTGCTCCATTAAAGCTCTCGATTTTTGTCTAAATTCATTTTGATAAATATGTATTTTTTCTTCTTGTTCTGATGTTAAATCCAACTCTTTTACCAAAAATCTACTAAAATGTTCCTCATGACGATGCGAATCAGGTGGAAGCGGTGGATGCCCATGACCATGTTTAAAATGATGTTTAACCCGATATTCATGCACAAAAATTGTTGAGATAGTTGATACATTTGTAATTAACAATATTACTATTGCTAAATTTTTAAGATTATTTTTTGTTAAAATAGCCATATATACTATTATGTTGTAAAACTTTGTTTTTTAATAATGTTTTTATAAATAATTGAATTTTAAGGTGTAAACCAATTCCTAATTATTCATTGTTTATTATTTCGCTTAAAAAAGCTTCTTGTTCTAAATCGTTGAAATAAAATACCTCTGTTTGTTCAAAATTAGAGTTAGCAATATTTGCTGATTCGTAAAAACCTCCAATAAATACCCCAAAGAAAATCCCAACTGAGATAGCTGCGACAGTTAAAGTTGTTTGAATTAATTTTTTAAAAACAACACTATTGTTTTTTCCTTTTTTATTTTTCTCTACTAGTAAAACTTGTTCAATAATTTTATTTGTAAGCAATAAATCAATGTCAGTATTTTTTTCAATATCAATAACAGATAAACTGTTTGCCAGTTGATTGTACAATATTTCACATTTAGAACAGTTTAATAAATGCACATTTATTTGCTCCATTTTTTCTTTATTTAATTCTTTATAATAAAAAAAGATAAGGTTGTTTTCTATTTTTGTACAGTCGTTCATTTGTGTTGATTTGTTAGTAAGACAATAGTTTTTTTAAAAACTTGCGGTTTTTTTATAATAATTTAAAAGTTTTTTTTGCAAGTTTTTTTTTGCTCTGTGTAAAAGTGATTCTACTGATGAAATTGAAATTTCCATAACTTCTGCAATATCTTTATAAGACAAATTTTCGTATTTATTAAGTATAAAAGAAGTTCTTTGTCTTTGAGAAAGCGAATCTATGGCATATTTAAGAGCTTTTGAATGTTCTTTGTTTGTTAATAATTTATCCGAATTATTTTGATTTTTATCCTCAATATCCAACATTGCACTGTTTTCATTATTTTTTTTATCAATACTAATAATGTTATTTTTATTTGTATTTTTTTTCAAATAATTGATTGACATATTTACTGTTAACCTATACAGCCATGTGGAAATTTTAGATTCTCCTCTAAAAGACTCAATAGATGTCCATGTTTTTATAAACACTTCCTGAGTAACATCTTCTGCATTAACTTTATTATGTAAAAAACCAATTGCAGTATTAAAAACCAATGATTTATGTTGTTCTACAAGCAGTGTAAATGCTTTTTGATTTTTTTGTTTTACTTTTATTAATAATTCTTTTTCGGTCAAAACAATTTGTATTTTGTAAGATTTAAACCTAAATTAAACGATTATGTTTGAAAAAGATAATTGTGCAATTTAGTTTTTAGTAAGACAATAAATAAAATAAATACTTGCGGATTAAAGCAAAAAAAATAAGAATATTATTGATTTATATTTTTATAAATCAGTAATATTCTTATTATCAGTGTTTAATATTATAAATAATAATTGACATTTTTTTATCAGTTGCCACTTAAAGCACGTGGCTGATAAAAATGTAAACCATAAATGAAACATGCCTAAAACTCTTTAATTATTCTACCATTTAAATCTTGTACTGGTCTAAAATTATTTTCAGGCATAAACGAAGCCATTTTTTTTATTTGCTCTGCTGATGCTTGAATTGGAGTTTTTAAAACATACCATTTCACACCTTCGGAGCATGGAGGTGTTGTTAGAGAACCTTCAAAAGTCCAATAGCTTTTATCTTGTGGAAATAATTTATTAATGTTTAGTTTTTCGGAGATTGTACTAACTCCTTTGTCTGGTGTGGAAGCCAAAAGTGTAGCCATAAATTCGTTTTCTGTACCTTCTTCCACAAACAACGCAACAACTGCAAGTTGTTTGGCTTCGTTTATGTGTACAAAATGAATTTCCATAGGATATTGTTTACCATCAACGGTGTTCTCACTTTTGCAATGAAAATGAAATTGTGAAATATTATAATCTATTCCATTAAAAGTCTCGGGGTTGGGAATAATAAATTTTCCTTTTTTATAAGCTACCTGAACTGTGTGTCCATTATTGAGAATTTCGGTAGATGTACTTGCGGAATAATCTAAAAACAAAGGCTTTAAATCATCGCCTTTTTCTGCAGCTACAATATTAACTGGCGATTGTGAATTTCCTCCGCATGAGTGATATTCGTCCGAAATATCAAACCAATGTTCTGGTCCTGTTTTTCCATCATAAGACCATTTTGCTCCTTTTGAGTTACCATCACCTGAGCCTAAGTTGCAACTAATAATTGAAAGACATAAAATAGATAAAAATAAGAATTGTATTTTTTTCATTTTCCTAAAAAATTTAAAAGTTATAAATTTAGTTTATAATTTTAGACATATTAAACAAATATTTTAATTATGCCTTTAGTGAAAAGAAAAAATAACTAACCCCAATCTACTTGTTTGTTTTAATATACCTAAATAGCTCGCTATTTTT
>JAOZTW010000021.1 GCA_029938985.1 Bacteroidales bacterium
AAAAGGACAAAATAAACAAGTAGATTGGTGTTAGTTATTTTTTCTTTTTCACTTAAAGCATAAAAAGATTTTTTAAATTGTAATAATCTTAAAATTTTAAGTTTACAGGGTTAATTCTTGAAAAATGTAACTCAAAGCTCCAGCTTGGAGAATTGGCGAAAAGGCTATGTATCAAGTAATTTATCTGATGAGTCTGCGACTATTCTACGTTTCTCCAAGTTGGAACTTGGAGTTACATTTCTGTTATGTTAATAAAAATTATTTAATTTTAAGGTGTAAATCAATTCTTAATTTCTAATTTTTAATTGACTACAAATCGCTACCATCTTCTTTTTTCTTGACAACCTTTCCTTTAATAATCAATATTACAGATGAGTTTTCTGCATTTGATTGTACAGTAACAGTTTTACGGAACACGCCAAGTCTTTTGGAATCGTATTTTACATGAATCATATCTATTTTCTTTTTCTTAAGTGGTGCTTTGCTCCATTCAGGTATTGTGCAACCGCATGATTTTTTCACATTTGTGATAATCAAATCTGATTTTCCTGTGTTTTTATACATAAAATCAAAACTCACATCACTACCTTGATCTACCGTACCAAAGTCATGTTCGGTTACTTCAAAAGTTATTTGAGGTTTTTTCTTTATTTTTCTTCCACTGTCTGCTCCTTTTGCTTGTGCAAAAATTGTTGAAAACGTAATTAAAATAACTGATAATAATAAAACTGATTTTTTCATATTTATTAAATTTAGTAAATTTGAAAGTTAAAATGGAATAATAAGTAACACCAAAATAAGTAGTTAATCATATATAAATGTCACTTTTTAATGATTTTTTTAATTTTTAAAAAGGGCAAAAAATAAACAAATAGGTTGATGTTAATTATTTTTTCTTTTTCACTTTGTAAATAATTATAAGAGTTTATAGTGTAATTTTGGCGTTTTTCACGAGTGTCAAGTTCAAAGTTTTTTTGAAATATTAGAATTAAAGGTTACCTTTGTAAATGAGCATTTTAATATTTCAAAAGTAACGAAGAAATTGATACTCGTGAAAAACGCTGTAATTTTTATTTATTTAATGGAGGAAGTTTGTCAACAGCCTTTTTTTCAGTAATGTTACTACTTCTGTAAAAAAACTGAGTAGCATATATATATTCACCTTTTGGATAAATACCGCTACCAATATAAATATTAGTTTTGTCCACAATATTTTTGTTGTGTCCAGGAGAATTCATCCATTGGTCAAGTAGTTTATCTGCCATATCCAAATATGTATCTCCTTCGTCAAAATAATTATAAGCAATATTTTCCGCCCAAGCAGAAGGAGATTCTATACCCGCCAGTTTTGCTCTATCATTTGGTGTTCTTCGTTTCCGTTCTTTTTTGTTTGTATGTGAAAAAAACTTTTTTTCAACCATTCTTTTTGAGTGATTATATGCAGCAATTTCACAACATTTATGATATTTCATTATTGACAGATGTTTTTTTTCACGAATCTCATTTGTGGCAAAAAAAATTGCTGCATCTAACAAGGGAATATCTATATCTTTTTCTATTAACTCTTGTTTAAAAAGCTCATTTGTTCTAAAATCATTGTGACTCACTATCTCATACATATCAAATGTCCAATATTCTTGACAGTGTACTTGGTTTGAGAACGGGAGAATAGAAATTATTAGTATTAATATTTTTTTCAACTGTTTCATAATATCTTTTTTTAATTAAACTGTTTATTAAATAAAATATTTTACAAATATAATATATTTCATAAACTATCATGGATAATTTTTGTATTGTTTGCTGTTTTTTGTGAATTTTAGTGTTTTTATCTTGAAAATCAGTAAATTGTTTTTTTTGCAAAATTAAAATTAGCTTTAATAAAAAGAAAATAATTGAAATTATTCAGATAAAAATAGTTACAAGACTATTGAATTAATTAAATTTTTATAAAAATAACAACCGTTTTTTTATATATTTATTAAGTTTTTACTATTTTTGTCAAGTTTTTAAAAACTAAAAATTATCTAACAAAAAAAAATATTTAATTATGACAGCAATAAGTGGTATTCAGCAAATAGGCATAGGTATTCCAAACGTACATCAGGCATGGAAATGGTATAGAGAAAATTTTGGAATGGATATTCCTGTGGTTGACGCACCTGGAACAGCTGAATTAATGTTAAAATACACAGACAATAAGCCCCAAGAGCGTCATGCAATTATTGCTGTAAACATTGAAGGAGGTGGAGGTTTTGAAGTATGGCAATATATGTCAAGAAAACCGCAAGCTGCTAAATTTAAAGTACTTCTCGGAGATTTAGGAATATTTGTAGCCAAAGTAAAAAGCGATACCGTTAGAGCTTCTTTTTTAAAATTTAGATTATTAGAAGATAAACTTGTAAGTAATAATATTGAAAAAGCCCCCGATGATTTAGATCATTTTTTTGTAAAAGATCCTTTTAATAATTATTTTCAAGTGGTTGAAAATTATGAAGTCTTTAAACTAACAAATGCCACTACTGGCGGTGCTTATGGAGCAATAATTGGAGTTTCGGATATTGAAAAATCAAAAGAATTTTACAAAAAAATATTAGGTTACGATAAGGTTGTTTATCAAAAAGAAGGAGTTTTTGATGATTTTGAGCAACTACCAGGAGGAAAAAATACATTTAAACGAGTTTTACTTACACATTCTAAACCAAGAAAAGGACCATTTAGTAAATTTATGGGTAGTAGTCAAATAGAACTTGTACAAGTACTTGACCGAACACCAAATAAAATTTATAAAGACCGGCTGTGGGGAGATCTTGGATTTATTCAAATTTGCTATGATGTTCAAGGTATGGAAGAAATGAAAAAGCTTTGCGAAAAAAACGGTCACCCATTTACTGTTGATAGTTTACCCGAAATTTACGAAAACCCAGACATTACTTTTGATATGGGAGATGCCGCAGGACACTTTACTTACATAGAAGACCCTGATGGTACTCTAATAGAATTTGTTGAAACTCACAAACTTCCAATAATAAAGAGCATAGGTTGGAACTTGAATTTACGAGAACGTCATCCAGAAAAAACTCTTCCAAATTGGATGTTAAAAACCCTTGCTTGGAATAGATATAAAGAACCAAAGTAATTTTTTTTGCTAAATAAATAAAGGCGTTTTTCACGAGTATCAATTTCTTCGTTACTTTTGTGAAACATGCCTTAAAATTTGATTTTTAACCGTTCAATTTCCAATTTCCAACCTTTATATAATTTCTCAAATTTTTTCAAATTTTGGTTTGGATAAAAAATTGTATCATTCATTTTGTGTTCAATTATATCTTTTTTTGAACAAAAATTTACAGCAAGCCCTGCAAGATAAGCTACACCAAGTGCAGTTGTTTCAATATTTTTAGGTCTATTAACTTCAACTCCCAAAATATCAGCTTGAAATTGCATCAAAAAATTGTTTGCCGAAGCACCTCCATCAACAAGGAGTTTTTCTAAATTTATGCCAGCATCTTTTTCCATTGCCGACAATACATCTTTGGTCTGATATGCAAGTGATTCCAAAGTTGCTCTAATAATATGATTTTTTGTAACTCCCTGTGTTATACCAATAATTGCTCCTTTGGCAAACATATCCCAATGTGGAGCTCCAAGTCCAGAAAATGCAGGTATAACATACAAATTTTCAATGTTTTCGGTATTTGATGCTATTTCGTCTGTTTCGGAAGCAGATTTTATAAATTTCAAATTATCTCGAAGCCATTTTATCGCAGCTCCAGCAATAAACACACTACCTTCAAGTGCATAAGTAACCTTTCCATCTATATTCCAAGCAATTGTAGTAAGTAAACCAGATTTTGAATTAATCATTTTACCCCCAGTATTCATCAACATAAAACAACCCGTTCCATAAGTATTTTTGGCTGTGCCAACATCAAAACAAGCTTGCCCAAAAAGTGCTGCTTGCTGGTCTCCAATTACTCCAGAAATAGGAATTTGTGTATCAAAAATTTCAGTTTTAGCAATAATTTTACTCGAATTTTCAACTTCTGGTAACATAGTTTTTGGAATATTCAATAAGTCAAGCAATTTATCGTCCCATTGTAAAGTCTTGATATTAAATATCATTGTTCTTGAAGCATTTGAATAATCAGTTTTATGATATTTTCCATTTGTCAATTTCCAAATCAACCATGTATCAATAGTTCCAAAAATAAGGTCACCCAACTCTGCTTTTTGTTTTGCTCCATTTACATTGTTGAGTATCCAATTTATTTTTGTTGCCGAAAAATAGGAATCAATAATTAATCCAGTATTGTTTTTTATATATTTATTCCAGCCGTTGTTTTGCAAATTATTACATAATTCAGACGTTCTTTTATCCTGCCAAACAATTGCGTTATACACTGGTTTCCCTGTATTTTTATCCCAAACAATTGTTGTTTCTCGTTGATTAGTAATTCCTATTGCTGATATCTGTGAACTTGTAATATTATTGTTCTCAAAAATATTATTTACAACTTTAATTTGACTTTCCCAAATTTCGTCTGGTTTTTGTTCAACCCAACCTGCTTTTGGATAATATTGTGGAAATTCCTGTTGTTCAATAGCAACAATATTGAATTTTTTATCAAACAAAATTGCTCTACTACTACTTGTACCTTGATCAATTGCGAGAATATACATATTTTTATAGTTTTATTAAAAAAGCTACTGTCAAAAAAAATGTTTGAATATTTTTTTGCAGTAGCCAATTTATTATTATAAAGTATTTATTATTAGTCAATAATATTCATATCATCAAGGGTGTTCATTACTTCACGAACCGATTTTGCTGATTCTTCAAATAATGCTTTCTCATCCTCATTCATTTCTATTTGAATAATCTCGTGAATACCATCACGTCCAATAACTGCAGGTACACCTATATATATATCATTATGTCCATATTCTCCTTCAAGGTAAGCACAAACAGGGAATATTCTTTTTTCGTCATCAACAATTGCTTCAGCAAGTTGTGCAGCAGCTGCTCCTGGTGCATACCAAGCCGAAGTACCCATTAAACCAACTAATTCGCCACCACCTTTTCTTGTTCTGTTAACTATTTTGTCAAGTTCATCTTTTCCAAGTAATTGTGTAATAGGAACACCTGCCACAGAAGTAAATCTTGGTAATGGTACCATTGTGTCTCCGTGTCCACCAAGTAATAAGGCGTTTATACATTTTGGAGAAATATCTAATGCTTCTGCAAGAAAAGCTTTGTATCGTCCAGTATCAAGAGTTCCTGCCATACCAAAAACTTTGTTTTTAAGTTTTTTGGCTGTTTTAAATGCTGCATAAGTCATTACATCTAACGGATTTGCTACAACAATAATGATTGCATCTGGCGAATATTTAATAGATTTTTCAGTTACTTCTTTTACTATTCCTGCATTAGTTTTTATAAGGTCTGCTCTTGACATTCCAGGCTTTCTTGGAATACCAGAAGTAATAATAATAATCCCAGAACCTTTTGTTGCAAGATAATCGTTTGTAACGCCTTTTACACGTGTGTTAAAATTATTTATAGCGGAACTTTGCCAAATATCAAGTGCTTTTCCTTCTGCAATACCTTTTTTTATGTCTAAAAGGATTACTTCGTTTGCTATATCTTTGTGTGCTACAACATTAGCTACTGTTGCTCCTACATTACCTGCTCCAATTACTGTGATTTTCTTAATCATAATTTTTTTTTTATATGTGGAAATTAACAAACACAAAAGTAAAAGTTATATTTTAAAAAACAAAAATGTTTATCATTATGTTTTAAAAAAATAAATTTGAAAAATAAATAGAGTAACAATTAATGATAAATTTAGGAAATATTTTTATTACAATTCACGGTATTGATAATTCCACTTACTCGTTTTAAATAAAATTTTGTTATACTATTAAGTTGAAAACTATTTTATTTTTTAAAATTTTTTAAATAATTAAAACTTAAGATGTAAATCAATTCTTAATTTTATAATTACTAATTGTCTCACAAACGGTATTATTTTTATTAAATTATTTACTTAAACAATTGAATATCTGCACTATGTGTGTTAAATTTCATTAATTTTTATTAAATAAAAAAAAAGTTCTCATTTATTGATATATTTAAAAAATAAATATGTTTTACAACACTTTTAGATTAAATATATAAGTGAAATTTAGTATTTTATTAAATATTAATAAATTTTTAAATAAAAAAAAATGAAATTATAATTTGAAAAAATAAATAATTATCTACTTTCGCACAATAAAATTTAAATAAAAATCCATGTCAAAAATTATAAAGATAAAGAAAGGTCTCGATATAAAATTAAAGGGTAAAGCTACCGAAACTATTGTTGAAATTCCTATGTCAGATACTTATGGTATAAGACCAGACGACATTAAGAATTTAATACCCAAAGGAGTAATTAAACCGGGTGCAAAAGTAAAAGCAGGTTCGCCATTGTTTTTTGACAAATACAATCCAGACATCTTTTTTACTTCGCCAGTAAGTGGAGAACTTACCGAAATTAAACGAGGTGATAGAAGAAAAATATTGGAATTTGTTGTAACAGCAGATAAAAAAAATGAATACGAAACATTCAAACAAGCCTCAGCAAGTAGCCTTAAAAAGGAAGAAATAATTGAAAATCTTAAAAAAAGTGGACTTTGGACAAAAATTATTCAACGTCCTTATGGAATAATTGCAAATTCAAATGATACACCAAAAGCAATTCATATTTCAACTTTTGATTCAGCTCCACTATCAACCAACTATAATTTCACACTAAAAAATGATATTGACAATTTTCAAGAAGGAGTAAATATACTTTCTAAGTTAACATCAGGAAGTTTGTATATCAATTTGGATTATAAAATCAAAAATAATATTTTTGCAAATATAAAAAACGCAGAAATAACAAACTTTGATGGACCTCATCCAGTAGGAAATCCTGGCATACAAATAAGTAAACTAACACCTGTTAATAAAGGGGAAATAGTTTGGCAAGTTAATCCACAAGATGTGGTTTTTATTGGGCGACTGTTCAAAACAGGAAAATATGATGTTAGCAAAATAATTGCTCTTGCAGGTTCGGAAGTTAAAACTCCTCAATACTATAAAGTTATAGCAGGTGCAAATATCAAAAGTATAGTAATAGACAATGTTTTATCCGAAAACATCAGATATATTAGTGGCAGTGTGTTAACGGGAACAAAAATTAAAAGAGGCGATTTTTTAGGATATTACGATAATTTAATAACAGTAATTCCAGAAGGAAACCACTACGATATGTTTGGTTGGTTACTTCCTGGATTTTCAAAATATAGTGTTTCACGTTCCTTTTTTACTTGGCTTTCGCCAAAAAAAGAATACGCATTACACACAAATTTGAATGGCGGAGAACGTGCTTATGTATTAACAGGAGAAATGGAAAGAGTTTTTCCAATGGATATACTTCCATTACAATTAATAAAAGCAATTCTTGCCAATGATATTGATGCAATGGAAAATCTTGGTATTTACGAAGTTGTTGAAGAAGATTTTGCTTTATGTGAATTTATTGATGTTTCAAAAACAAATATCCAAGACATTGTAAACAAGGGAATTATAAGTATGATAAAAGAAATGTCTTAAAGGTATTTCTGAAAATTCAAAATTAATTAATAAAATAAATATACAAAACACACCAAATGAGTTTAAGAAAATTTGTTGATAAAATAAAGCCGAATTTTGAAAAAGGAGGGAAAGTACATTTTTTATACTCCACCTTTGAAGCATTTGAAACGTTTCTTTTTGTACCAAATCATGTTACAAAAAAAGGTTCGCATATTCGCGATAGTTTCGATATGAAAAGAAACATGGTTATTGTAGTGATGGCATTAATACCCACTATTCTATTTGGAATGTGGAATATAGGTTACCAACACGGTCTTTCTATTGGGGAAGATGCTGGTTTAATTCAAAATTTCATTTACGGAATGTTGCGGTTACTACCTATAATTGCAGTTTCCTACATTGTAGGACTTGGTATTGAGTTTGCTGTGGCACAAATACGAGGGCATGAAGTAAACGAGGGATTTCTTGTTTCAGGAATGTTAATTCCACTTATTGTACCAATTGATACTCCACTGTGGATGATTGCAATAGCTACTGCTTTTGCGGTAATAATTGGAAAAGAAGTATTTGGAGGAACAGGAATGAACATTGTTAACCCAGCCTTACTTACAAGAGCTTTTTTATTTTTTGCATATCCTAAAAAGATGTCAGGTGATTTTGTTTGGATAGATGGATTATCAAAAGTAGAAGGGATTGTAGATGGTTTTTCGGGAGCAACACCACTTGCTCAAGTTGCATCTGCCTCAACACCAGAGCATTTAGATGCTTTTCATCAACAAACCTCAGTTTTTGATATGATTATAGGAATTACGCCAGGCTCTATTGGAGAAACTTCATTTATTGCTATTATGCTTGGTGCTATATTACTTATTTACACAGGAATAGGAAGTTGGAAAATAATGTTTTCAGCATTTGTAGGTGGAGCATTAATGGGATTGTTATTAAATGTTTTTGCACCTTATGCAGACAATGTTTATATGCAACTACCATTCTACGAACACTTACTACTTGGCGGTTTTGCCTTTGGTATGATTTTTATGTTAACAGACCCAGTAACAGCATCTCAAACAAATGCGGGAAAATGGATTTATGGTTTCCTTGCAGGATTTATTGCAATACTTGTACGAGTATTAAATCCAGCTTATCCAGAGGGAGTTATGCTTGCAATTTTACTTCTAAATGTATTTGCTCCTTTGATTGATTATTATGTTATTCAAGGAAATGTAAAAAGACGTTTGAAAAGATCCAAAGTTGCAAAGGCTAAATAATAACTAACAATAAAACTAACAATAAAAAAATAAAAAAATGAACGTTCAAAGTAATTCATACACATTCATTTATGCCTCAGTAATGGTGCTTATAGTTGCAGCAACTCTTGCTTTTACAGCTACTCAATTGCAACCAATACAACAAGCAAATATAGAAAAAGAAAAGAAACAAAATATTCTTACATCTGTTGGAATTGAATGTTCAAGAGACGAGGCAGTTGATAAATATAAGGAATATATAACTTCTACTTATGTTATAAATTCAAAAGGTGAAGCAATTGATGGTGAAGCATTTAATATAAAACTTGCTGAAGAAAATAGAAAAGAAATAGAGGAAAGACAACTTCCTATTTATAAATGTAATAAAGATGGAAAAAATTTTTATATAATTCCTGTGAGAGGAAAAGGATTATGGGGACCAATATGGGGATACATTGCATTAGAAGGAGACTATAGTACAATATTTGGAATAGTATTTGACCATAAAGCAGAAACTCCTGGATTGGGTGCAGAAATAGCAACAGGTTGGTTTCAAGCTCCTTTTAAAGGTAAAAAAATATTTGACGAAGCAGGAAAATTAGTATCCATAGTTATAGCAAAAGGTGGTGCCGATCCAAACAGTTTGCACGAAGTAGATGCAATTTCAGGTGGTACTATAACTTGTAAAAAATTGGAAAAAACATTATTTGAGAGTTTAATTCCTTATGAATCTTACTTCAAAAAAAACAATAAATAAACTATTTAAGACGAAAGTCAATTTCTTATTAACATAAATTATTATCTTAATTATACCAAAATGGCAAAATTAAAAAATTTATTAACCGATCCGATGAACCTAAACAATCCAATTACGATTCAAGTATTGGGTATCTGTTCGGCACTCGCAATTACAGTAAAATTAGAGCCCGCAGTTGTAATGTCAATTTCTGTGTTGTTTGTTATGGCTATGGCAAATGTTATTATTTCGTTGCTAAGAAACACAATACCAACACGAATACGAATAATTGTTCAACTTGTGGTAATAGCTTTTTTGGTTATTATTGTGGACCAAGTACTTAAAGCATTTTTATACGATGTGAGCAAACAGCTATCTGTATTTGTAGGTTTGATAATTACAAACTGTATTATCATGGGACGACTTGAAGCATTTGCACTTGGTAACAAACCATTTCCTGCTTTTTTAGATGGACTTGGAAATTCTGCAGGATATGGAGTGATACTAATAGCGGTAGCTTTTATTAGAGAATTATTGGGTTTTGGAACAATTTGGGGATTCAAAGTAATTCCACAACCTGTTTACGATTTTGGATATTCAGACAACGGATTAATGATTTTACCTCCAATGGCACTTATAGTTGTAGGAGTAATTATTTGGATTCAAAGAAGTAAAACCAAAGAACTTATTGAAAACTAAAAAAATACAATAATTTTAACAACATAAAACCTTTTCAAAATGGAAATGATAAATATATTTGTAAAATCAATTTTTATAGACAACATGGTGTTCGCATACTTTCTTGGTATGTGTTCATATCTTGCTGTTTCAAAAACAGTAAAAACTTCAGCAGGTCTTGGACTTGCCGTAATATTTGTTATGGTAATAACAGTTCCAGTAAACTACTTTTTAGAAAATTTTGTTTTAAAAAAAGGTGCTTTGGAATGGCTTGGACCACAATATATGGAAGTGGATTTAAGCTTCCTTAGTTTTATATTGTTTATTGCTATTATTGCAGCAATGGTACAACTTGTAGAAATGATTGTAGAAAAATTTGCACCCGCTTTATATTCACAACTTGGAATTTTTCTTCCATTGATTGCAGTAAACTGTGCAATTTTAGGAGCTTCGCTTTTTATGCAAGAAAGAGAATATGCCAATATTGGTGAAGCAACTTCTTTTGCAGTTGGGTCTGGAATAGGTTGGTTCCTTGCAATTGTTGGACTTGCAGCAATTAGAGAAAAAATTAAATATTCACAAGTACCAGGACCACTTAGAGGACTTGGTATAACATTTATAGTAACAGGACTTATGGGAATTGCTTTTATGACTTTTATGGGAATAGAATTATAAAATAAAATTTATTTTACCCAAAATCTTAAAACTTTCAAAACTCAAATATTCTAAAACCTTATAATAATATGATTTTATTAAGCGTATCAACAACAACAATTCTAATGGCCATGTTAGTTTTTTGGCTAATGATACTACTTCTCGTACTTATGCTTTTGATAGCAAAATCAAAACTTTTACCATCTGGTGATGTAACAATAAATATCAACAAAGAAAAAGATATTACAGTTGGTGCAGGAGCAACTTTATTGAACACAATGACCGAACAAAAAATATACCTGCCCTCTGCTTGTGGTGGTGGTGGTACTTGTGGAATGTGTAAATGTAAAGTTGAAGAAGGTGGCGGTGAAATACTACCAACAGAAGTTGGCTTTTTTACAAGAAAAGAACAACAGGCAAAATGGAGACTTGCTTGTCAAGTAAAAGTGAAAGAAGATATGGTAATTGGTGTTCCTGAAGAAGTTATGGGAGTTAAAAAATGGGAGTGTGAAGTTGTATCCAATCACAACGTAGCTACATTTATTAAAGAATTTGTGGTAAAACTACCAGAAGGAGAATCTCTTGATTTCCGTTCAGGTGGATATATTCAAATTGATGTACCAAAACTTAATATCAATTTTAAAGATTTTATTATTGAAAAAGAATATCACGAAGATTGGGACAAATTTAATATGTGGGATTTGGTTATGAAAAATCCAGAACCAACATATAGAGCATATTCTATGGCGAATCATCCTGCGGAGGGAAATATTGTAATGCTAAATATACGTATTGCTACTCCACCTTGGGATAGAGCTAAAAATGGTTTTATGAGTGTTAATCCAGGTATTTGCTCTTCTTATATTTTCGACTTGAAACCAGGTGATAAAGTAACGGTTTCAGGACCATTTGGAGAGTTCTTTATTAAAGATACCCAAAACGAAATGATGTTTATTGGTGGTGGTGCAGGAATGGCTCCAATGCGTTCTCATATCTTTGATCAATTTATGACACAAAAAACAAAAAGAAAAGCTACTTTTTGGTATGGTGCTCGTTCTTTGCGTGAGGTATTTTATCAAGATCATTTTGATAAAATTGCAAATGAAAACGAAAATTTTAGCTGGCAAGTTGCACTTTCAGAACCAATGGAATTGGATAACTGGACTGGACCAACTGGATTTATACATCAAGTAATATTTGACACTTACCTAAAAGACCATGAAGATCCAGAAGATATTGAATATTACCTTTGTGGACCTCCTATGATGAATTCAGCTGTGGAAACTATGTTGATCGATCTTGGAGTACCTATTGAAAATATAATGTTCGATGATTTTGGATAAAATATTAATTATTATATTTATATAAAAAGTAAACACGTTTTTGTTGTTCTTCTGGAGCAAAAGAACGTGTTTTTTTCTTTAATAAAAATAAAATTCACCTAAAGGAATTAATAAAATTGGACAACAAAATTGGTGTAAAGTGTGGACAATAATATATGGCTTTAGATTCTATGTTTAACCAAAAAAATCGTTGAAAATCAGTCATGTTTTGCTTTATGTAGGTCGTCAAAAGTTACAACTAAAGAAGACCTAAAATAGGAAACATAACAATAATTTCTATTAGTGAAAATGAAATAATAAGTAATTCCAGAATACGCTTTTTTTTTTGGTAAACAATTCTATTGGGGTTTTTCCTTTTCGTTCTCCTGCTTTAAAACGTCGGCTACCCACGTAAGGTTGGACAAAGATGATTATCAACGACTTTTCGTGGCAAGTGTGGACGCTTGCCACATAGTCATTTATGCGTAAAGCGTCCACGCTTTACACAAATTTTTTTGTTCAACTTTATGTGGGTAGCCAAAACGTCTGTGGTTATGATAAAACATAAATATATTATTAAGTTCCTTTATCGTTTTTTTAAATATATTATCATATTTTTCACCTGTAACTTCTTTTATATCTGCGAGTATATTATCTTGATAACGTTTTATTTTTTGTTTTTAATATCTTTTGTGAATTTGCCAATATAAACTAATTAATTCCAAAACAAAACTATCTGGTTAACTGATGCTTGTTTTTTTAAAATATTTTTTGTATTGCTTTTAAACGTTTTACAATTTTCTTGTTATTAAGGCATTCAATACCAAGTTCTAATGTTGCTTCAAATTCTTCTATTACTTTTTTGTTTCTTTTATTAACGCCATTTTTTTTAATTATTATACTACCTATTGATTATAAGATATATGGTTTTTCCCTCTTTCTTTTATGTTTTTTATATATACTGACCTCTAAATTAAAATTGGAAAAATCATGTAAATAATTCATTATACGACTATTAACACCTCTAATAAATAACTGGACATTTATTTTAAACAACATTAGAATCAATTATTTGCATATTTTTTTAAAAATATTAAAATACAACAAACATAAAAAACTAATATTTAATTTTTCAAAAAAAATAATTACTATTCTGTAATTAAAATTAGAAAATCTAAAATAAACAAAAAATATGAACACAACAGTATAAATATCAACACATTGTAGTCTCGTCCAGTTTTTTACCCATTATTTTGAAGTCAGTATATAACATTAAAAACTAATTAATTTAACTGACAAGTAGAGAAACCACTTCTTGGTATCTATTAATCAGTATTTTAGTATTACGACAAAAAAATCTAACTCTTCTGTAAGGCATATTAAAATAAATAATTGATAAATTTAAATGAACTTATTTTTGTTTTTAACAATTCAATAAATATAATAATATCAGGATATTTGCATATTTTTTGAAGAAGTAAAAATAACAAGTTTAAATCGTCAATAAGTATTATTTGTTTTAATATGCCTAATATAATCAATACAAATATCTTGATTTTTTTATGTCAATTTTATTTGCAAAATATGTTGTAGCGACAAGACATGCCTTGTCGCTACGGCAAAAATATTAAATAAAAAAAGTTTAATAAAAAAAATATGCGAGTAAATATATATCAGTTTCTGAAAAAGTTGGTATTTATTTTGCAACAACAAATAATTGTTACTATAATTGCAGATTATTTTGCAATCTTTATAATAATAATTTTTTGTATTCGTTATATTTGAAACTACATATTAAAACTAAAACAAGTTGAAAACAAAAATAACATTCCTAACCCTTCTATGCTTACTAATTTTTTCAGATGGATTTTCTCAGTATTTCCATTTTTCTCAATTTTATGCATCTCCCACAATTTTAGCACCTTCGTTTGCTGGAAATGTGCAGAATAGTAGATTCGTAGCAAATTATAGAGACCAATGGCCATCTATTCCTGGTTCATTTGTAACTTTTGCTGCATCTTATGACCTTCATTTTCCTAAAGTAAACAGTGGATTTGGTGCTCTTGTAATAAGAGATCAAGCTGGTAGTGGTAATCTTGGTAGAACTGATGTTGGTATTCTTTACTCATGGTACACACCAATAGCAAGACGAGAAAAAATATACTTTAGACCTGGAGTTCAGTTAAAAATGTCGCAACGTAAATTAGATTTTGAAAAATTAGTATTCAATGATATGATACAATCAGGAGCTTTAACTTCAATTGAACCACCACCTGATATTAGAGATCTATCTCTCGATGCTACTGCATCAGTACTAATTTATGCTCCACAATTTTGGGGAGGTATATCAGTAGATCATTTATTAAGACCAAACGAATCACTTTCTGGAAGCGACACTCGTGTACCTATCTAATATTCATTTTTTGGTGGTTATAAGTTTTATGTTGGTCATGCAAACAGAAGAAGAAGCCATGACAAAGAAGCACGTGAGAGTTTAACTGCATCGTTTTATTACAGACTTCAAGGGGGTTACGACCAGTTTGACTTAGGGGGATACTGGTATCACGAACCATTCACATTAGGACTTTGGGTACGAGGAATGCCAATAATTCAAAATAAAAAACTTTATGGAGATAAAATAATGAATTTAGATGCAATTGTTGTTCTTGTGGGTTACAAAATATTTAATTTTACTGTGGGATATAGCTACGATTTAACTGTCTCCGATTTACTTGGTACAACTGGTGGTGCCCACGAAATTTCACTAATATATTTATTTGAGACAAAATTATCTGGCAGAAGACACCATATAGTAAGTTGTCCGAATATGTAAAATTAATAAAATACAATTAAGATACTATTTTAAATACATGCAAAGTTTTGGCGTTTTTAACAAAAATATCCAGATTTTCAAAAATATGAAAGTCTGGATATTTCAATTTAAAATTAATGATAGAAAATAAATTATTTATAGTTCCTACTCCAATAGGAAATTTGGAAGATATTACTTTAAGAGCTATACGAATACTCAAAGAAGTAGATACAATTTTGGCAGAAGATACAAGAAAAACTTTTATCCTTCTTTCCCATTTTAATATTGAGACAAAATTACAATCACATCATAAATTTAATGAACACAAAAACGTACAGCAAATAACAAGCCGATTAAAAGCTGGCGAAAAAATAGCTCTTGTTAGTGATGCGGGCACTCCAGGAATTTCAGACCCAGGGTTTTTACTTGCAAAAACTTGTATAGAAAATAATATTGATGTTGAGACCCTACCTGGTGCTACAGCATTTGTGCCAGCATTGGTAAATTCTGGATTGGCTTGCGAAAAATTTGTATTTGAAGGATTTTTACCAGTAAAAAAAGGAAGACAAAAAAGATTAAATTTTCTTATTCAAGAACAAAGAACAATGGTTTTTTACGAATCTCCATACAGATTATTAAAAAGCTTAAAACAATTTGCAGAATTTTTTGGGGAACAACGCAAAGCGTCTGTTTCAAGAGAATTATCTAAATTTTACGAAGAAAACAAAAGAGGAACTTTACAAGAATTAATTACTTATTTTGAACAAAAAAAGATAAAAGGAGAAATTGTGATAGTTGTGGAAGGCAAAAAATAAGAAATGATACAATTATGTGAATAAAAACCAACAGATTAAAGAAATATAGACGTTTTTCATGAATGTCAAGCTCAAGGCTTTTTGAAATATTTGAATTATAGTTTAGCTTTGTAAATGAGCATTTTAATATTTCAAAAGTAACAACGAAATTGATACTCTTGAAAAACGCCGAACTACAAATGTGTAAAAATTTTTGTGATGAAACAACAAGCTGATATTTCAATACTTGCAACCAATTATAATAACGGAAAATACTTATCCGATTTTTTTGAAAGCATAATAAACTCAACAGTGCAACCCAAAGAAATTATTTTTGTAGAAGATGGTTCAACAGATAATTCTTTACAAATATTAGAAAAATATAGTTTCTTAAAAGATTTAAAAGTTATTAATTTAATAAATAATAAAGGGCGTGCTGCGGCCCTCAATATAGGAAAAAAAAATTGCAATTCAAAATATACACTTATCATTGACCCAGATGATATTTTACTTCCTGAACGAATTGAAAAACAATATATTTATATGAAAAACAATGTAAAAATTGATTTTCTTGGTGCTAATGTTAAATATTTCAATAATAAAACAGGTAAGATTTTAAACACATCTAATTTTCACATTACTAATAATGATATATATAATACATTTTATAAGGGTGAAAATGGAGTTTTACAACCAACAATTATTTGCAAAACAGAAATATATAAAAAATACGAATACAAAGATTTAGCTCCTGGTCAGGATTACGAACTTTTTGCACGAATTGCAAAAGATGGTTATCAATTTGCAGGATTAAAAGAACCAGTAAACAGAATGAGAGTACATACAGAAAGTATTGTTAGTAACGTAAAATTACAATCATTTGAACGAATTTTTAGTTATAGAGATGCTATTTTTGGAACAAAAACATCAAAAACAAAAATATTTTTATATTATTGGCATATAAAATATTATAGAAAATCAATGTTTTCAAATAATATAATATCAAAATACTTTAACCTAATTTTATCAACCTTAGCTTATCCTGCAAAATTATTTCGTAGATTTGTCGTAAATGATAATTAAGAATTAAGAATTAGTTTACACCTTAAAATTCAAGTTATTACTTTAAAAATCAGATTTTTTTAGTCTGAAAGTAGAATTAAAAACAAAATTGAAATGAAATTTATTTACACTTTTTTTTTAATTTTTCACCTCTCTTTTTTGCTTTTCTCACAAGAGCCAGAAATGGTTTATATTGATTATATTACAGTAAATCACAACACACAACTAACCGAAATTAAATGGTCTGTTATTTCAAACGAAAACATTGATGGTTACATTGTTAAACGAAAAATATGGGACGGTGATGGGGTTGTAGATGGCACTTTTAATAATATAAAAATAATACACGATAATTTAGAATTTTTTTATATTGATAATTCAAACGAATATAATACAAGCTCAAAACCATATCAACGAAGCGAAGAATACAGGCTTGCATCGTTTAAAAATGTAGGTAACAGTGTTGTTTATAGCCTTATGAGTGAGATACATAAAACTATTTTTGTATCCTTAGAATATCTACAATGTGATAAACAAAATAAAATAACTTGGAATAGCTATAAGGGTTGGGAGGTGGAAAATTATCAAGTTTATGTAAAAACATCGCAAAATGATAATTATCAATTACTAACAACAACTACCGATAGTAGTTATTATCACAAAAATATTGAAACAAATAGCAACTATTATTATTATGTAAAAGCTACAAGTTTAAACACAGCAGTTAGTTCAAATTCTAACGAAGTTGAAATTTTTACAAAATATTCAATTGCACCACAGATGCTTAATGCTGATTATGCCACGGTTAATTCTAATAATATAATTGAATTAAAATTTACTACTGATGTAGATTTTGATGTAATTGAATACAAATTATTGAGGTCTGAAAATAAAAAAAATAATTTTGATACTATTATGGTGTTTCAAAACAATTCGGATAGCTATTTCTATGAAGATAGCGTAAATATTTATGAACAGTTTTACTATAAATTTGTTGCATTTGATTTGTGTGAAAACGAAATTGCAGAATCAAATTTGGCACAAAATATTGTTCTTAACACAATAGCAAGAAATGAAAGCACAACAAGAAGAAATGAATTGAACTGGAATTTTTACAATTTTTGGCTTGGCAATGTAGAACAATACAATATATATAAAAGTTATGATAATTCAGATTTTGAGTTACTTATATCTGTTTATAACGATTCTATTTATAATGATGATTTGTCAGAATTTGTGTATTTGCAAGACGAGAATTATTTGAGCAGAGGAAAATTCTGCTATTATATTGAAGCTATTGAAGGAGATAGCAATCCTTTTAATATAAAATCTACAAGCCAATCTAATATAGAATGTATAATTCAAGAACCAATAATTTATATTCCAAATGCTTTTAATCCTAACAGTTCTAATGAAGAAAACAGAACTTTTAAACCAAAAATTAGTTTTGTTGACGAATATTTATTAATTATTTATAATCGTTGGGGTGCAAAAATATTTGAAACAAATTCAATTTACAACGGTTGGGACGGCACAATTGGTGGCGGAACAATTGCAGCACAAGGAACTTATACATATTTTATAAAATTTAGAGACCAAAATAATAAAAGAATTGAAAAAACGGGATATGTTAATTTAATTACAAATTAATAATTTTTTGGTATTTTAATATGCCTAATATCAATATTTTTTTTACTTTTGAAATTTTAAAAATATAAACTTTTATGATAGATTACGATATTTTATATTCTCAAACATGTCTTGAATTTGTAGCTGTAGCTGGCGAGTATTGCGGTTTTGTTGAAAATAGTGAAAAATTTGAACAAAAAGAATTTTTGGAAAAAAACATAAAACTGTTACCATTATTGTATTTTAAAGCAGGAGTAATACCAAGTTTAGAAAGAGAAAACGAAGGAGAAATTCAATATTTTGTAAACGAAATGGACTATAATTTTTATTATACAGCTATTTCAGAAAAACTGGATACAAACGATGTTTTTGTTGATGTTTTTCAACCTCAAAGACAAGAAAGTAGTGAGAGTGTAAACCTTAGCATGTCGGAATGTTTTTCGGATATTTACCAAGATTTGAAAAATTTCATATCAAACTTCCAAACTGGAGTTGATGAAACCATGTATGAATCTCTGTGTGAATGTAAATACAATTTTGAAACTCTTTGGGGACCTCGTTTAATAGCTTTGTTAAACGAAATTCATTGTATTGTTTTTTCATGATAAGTAGTTAGTGAAAAAGAAATAATAACTAACTCCAATCTACTTGTTTATTTTGCCCTTTTAAAAATTTAAAAATATCAATAAATGAAACATGGCAGATATTTG
This sequence comes from Bacteroidales bacterium, assembly GCA_029938985.1. GTDB lineage: Bacteria > Bacteroidota > Bacteroidia > Bacteroidales > JAOZQN01 > JAOZQN01. Next base: position 19,278 of record JAOZTW010000021.1, read on the forward strand.
CGTGTTTATTGAAGAAGATAAAAGCAAAAAGAACAAGTTTAAATCGTCAATTATTTGTTTTAATATGCCTTAACTTCTTACAATCAATTTTTTAACTTCTTAACAACTAAATAAATTATTTTTATGAAAACAAAATTAATTTTTATTTTCTCCTTTGTCATTTTATCTTCGTTTATGGACAAACCTGCATATAAAATATATGATAAATCGGGAAATCAATCAAGTTACGAAAACATGCTTTTGGAATGCGAAAACGCAGATATTATTCTTTTTGGTGAATTACACAACAATCCAATTTGTCATTGGTTGCAATTGGAACTAACCAAGGATATGTTTGCAAAAAAAGGTAAAGATTTAGTACTTGGTGCCGAAATGTTTGAATCAGACAATCAATTGCTTATTGATGAGTATTTTGAAGGCTTTATTACCGAAAATAAATTTGAAAACGAAATGAGAATGTGGGACAACTACTATACCGATTACAAACCACTTGTTGTTTTTGCCAAAAATAAAGATTTAAAATTTGTGGCAACAAATATTCCTCGTAGATACGCAAATACTGTTTACAAACAAGGTATTGAGTCGCTTAAAATGCTATCGAAAGAAGCAAAAAAATATATTGCACCTCTACCTGTAAAAATTGATCTTGAACTTAATTGCTATAAACAATTATCCGAAGTAATGGCACACATGGGAGCAAATGCTGGCATAAATATGGCTAATGCTCAGGCTATTAAAGATGCTACAATGGCTCATTTTATTTTAAAAAATTATAAAAAAGGTAATACTTTTATTCATTTCAACGGTACTTATCATTCAAACAATTATGAAAGTATTTATTGGTTTTTAAAACAGAAAAAACAAAAATTGAAAATTGTAACAATAGCAACTGCTAATCAAATAGATATTGATAAATTAGATGAAGAAAATATTGATGTAGCTGATTTTATTATAACAACTCCAGAAACAATGACTGGCACATATTAAATGAAATTCAGTTGAAATTCGGTTGAAAAATCGGTACTGGTTCAGTTAAATTCTTATTGTATAATTTTGATTTTGTAATTAACCCTATAATAACAGACCCTGTGGTTCAAATAGTGTATCAACAAAGTTTGAAAATAAAAATTGAAAAAGAAAAAGTAATAATTAAAGAAGCAGTATATTATTTTATTACTCCAAAT
>JAOZTW010000342.1 GCA_029938985.1 Bacteroidales bacterium
GCAATTAATCAATGCTTTAATGTTCTGGTAAAAAGTTTTCCTGACTTTTCAGTTATGTTGTTAAACTTTGTTTTTTAACAAAATATTTAATAAATAATTTAATCTAAAGGTGTAAATCAATTCTTAATTCCTAATTCTTAATTCTTTAATTTTTGTGCAAATAACCACACATACAGCTCTTTAGTAGCATAAGCTTCGTCCCAACACAAATGTCCAAGATTTGGATATTCTGTATATTTAGGGTTAGCACCTATATCTCTAATTGCGTTTATCATGTTTCTACTTCTGCTCACTTTTACTGCCCTATCTTTTGTGCCATGAAACGCCCAAATAGGTGTTTTTGAAATTGCAAAAGCGGTATTTTCGTCGCCACCACCACAGACAGGAACTGCGGCTGCAAATTTTTGGGGATAACGAGAAATTATATCCCATGCACCGTATCCACCCATAGATAAACCAGTTACATATAATCTGTTTTCATCTATTGGGTAGCTGTCAATTAGCTGTTCTATTATTTGCATAGTTAAATCCATAGAATAAGATGGCGATTCTGGTTGTATGTGGCTATCCAAACTCCAACTTACTTCTACCCATTTTAATTCGTTTGGGCATTGAGGAGCAAGCACAAAGCAGGGATAATCTTCTTGAAATTTGTCATCTGCAAAAACATCTGCTATATGAGTTAATTGTGTTTCATTATTGCTACCTCTTTCTCCTGCTCCATGTAAAAACAGAATAAGTGGATATTTTTTTATGTCGTTTTTGCTATGTAATAAATTTATTTTTACACCATCTTTGTAATCATACTTTTTTGTAACATTTGCTGGTACAAAAAGTCTGTATGGTAAAGATTTTGTGTCTTTTATATAAATTAATTTTTCAAATTTTTCTTCTTGTGCAAACATGTTTATACTTAATGCTATAAATAAGATAATAAATGATGTTTTTTTAATCATGATTTTTTTATATTTATTTGAAATGAAAATAAAAAATTACTTGGAAAAAAATTGAAATGGGAGTATTTTAGGCATTTTTCTAAAAGGAAGTTTGACTGTTGAAGTGGTATAAAAACAATAGATTAAGAAAAAAATGTGGCATTTTTAAAAGCATCAAAAAAATGACAATTTTAAAAATGCCAAAAGATTTTTTTTGGTTTAGGTCAAATACTGTGACGACTTTTCTTTAGCCTGATTAATTCACTTATTTTATCTCAATATTTGGCAATAAACCCATTTTTATGTACTCTAACCTGCGTCCATATTTTCTGCACCTTCAAGTTTTCCAACAAGTTCATGTGGATTATGAATTAAAACTGGCATGTGTTGTGGGCAAATTCCCAACTCTTTTCCTTTGAATGTCATACTGATAATAGGTATTTCTTCATCTGTTCGATGACAAACAATACATGATTTTTTTTCTTCCATGATATTTTTAAGTGTTTTATTTTGTTAATAAATTATTTTGCAAATTTGTATAAATATATTTTCAAAACCAAATAAAAATATAGTTTATTAATTTGTATTTTTCTATATATTTGTATTAAATTACTAATAATAAAGATTTTCAATAAAAAATAATTATTTAATTTAATATGCCTTAGTCATTTATTTTAATTCCAAGTACTATTATATCATCTATTTGAGATAAATCCCCTTTCCATTTTTTAAACGATTTTTCTAAAATTTGTTTTTTAATGATTTATATGAAAATTTAACGAACTATTGTAAATTATAATTGTCTTTTTTTTAATCAAGAAAAGGTTCAATCGATAAATGAAAAAATTATTAAAAAATAACTACTTCAAACTCACAATGAAGTTAGAAATTTTTATTAACAAGTTATATCTTATAACTTGCTGATATTCCAATCTATACTGTTTTGTAAAGACTATCAATATGCAAAACGCAAAATAAAAACAAAGAAATAGTTTGGTAAAACCATTTTATTTTTTTTACTTGCATTTTTGGATTTTATATAAATATTTTAACAATTCAAAAAAAATGACAAAAATTAGAATTTTATTAATATTCAGGGTTTGTTCATAAAAAAAGTAGCCCCAAGTTTCAGCTTGGAGAATCAACGAATAGGCTACCAATCAAGTAATTTGCATAAAGTGTCTACTACTATTCTACGTTTCTCCAAGCAGGAGCTTGGAGTTACATTTATGTTTTATTAATAAATATTATTTAATTTAAAGAAAAACAAAGACTTATTTAAGGCTTTATTTTTTTTATGAACAAACCCTGTAAATTATTGGATATAATATTTACAACTTAATTTTTATAATTATGAAACAAGGATTAATCTTATTTTATGTTTTTTTCATTGCACTATCTACTGTAAATGCTCAAGAAAAAACGTCAAAAATAGCTTTAGGTATGCACACTGATTATTTTAATGTTCCACTAAATAAAGAACTTTTTGTTTTTAATACGAAAGGAGTTCATGGAGTTTATTCGTTTAGTAAAAAAATGAATATAAAAATAGCTTACGAGTCTAATATTTTGATGGATAAAAACTTAAAACAATATGAAGAATATCATGGAGCTATGTTTGAATTAGGATATTTTATTTATAATGGTATGAGTAAAAACTTTACTACCGAACTAACTTCTTCTTATGGAACAACTTTAAATAACGGTTTTTTATTTGAAAATCATTATTTAAAAACAGGATTAAATTTTTATTTATTTAGATTTTTTTATCTTGGATTAGGTTTAAAGTATTTACATTTTGAAAAAACAAATTTTAGCGATCTACCTGTAAATAATTTTAACTGGTATTGGCAAATGGGATTTCAGTTAAATTTTTAACATAAATAAAATACTTATGTTTGAAGAGTGTTTTTTAACAAGTTGTTATAGTAAAATCCAAACTAAAAAGAAGGTTTGACGAAAATAATAATTGTATTGTAAGGAATAGTTTTATACCTAATACAATTTTTTGGTGTTTTTTACGAGTATCAATTTCTTCGTTACTTTTGAAATATTAAAATGCTCATTTACAAAGGTAAACTTTAATTCTAATATTTCAAAAAGATTCCTTGAACTTAACACTCGTGAAAAACGCCTAATATACCATATACGAGCCAAAATTTTATGCTTTTTTTCTAAATTTTCGTATTAATAAAAATAAAGCCACAAATATTAATAATAGAAATAGTTTTGGTTCAGTCATTCGAGAAACATCATCGCTCACATCCAACGATTTATTACCAGCAAGAACTTGTTTTTGTTTCTTTTTTAACATTTCTTTTTGTGCATCGTTTTCTACTACAAGATACGAAGTTACAGGTGTCATTATTTTAGAAATAAAACTATATTTTACTGATTTATACCAAGTTTTATCAGATTTAGTAGGTTTAAAAACCTGAGCATACCAATTTGCCTGTAATAGCAATGCTGTTTCCCAATTCTTTTCTTTAATTTGGTCTTCATCTATTTCAGAATTTATTTCTTTAATAACAATACTTGGCAGACTGTCGTTTCGCAAATAAGCAATTGGATTAGAAGTATTTGGATATGCCAAAACTTTATTTACAATAATTTTAGGAGTAGAATTAATAATTGACTTAGGTTTGTTAATAAGAGAATGAACATTTATATTGTTTTGAAAATCTATACTATAGAAAAAATCGTTTTCAGGAAAAGCCATTTTAAAATCAGCAAAATCTTTTTCTAAAACAGAGTTACTTATTTGATTTGAAACAACAACAATTATCGGGTAACGGTCTTCAATAGTTTCCATATTTTTAACCAATATTTTTTTAATTGCACGTTCTAAATAAAAACCACCTTCAAATGTTTGTTTTTTAAGATTTTCATGCCAGTTTTCAGAAAACTCTTCTGTTTCAACATAACTATTTGTGTAACTTATTTTGTGTTTAGCTCCTTTAAGTGGATTTTTTTCCAAAAAAGTTTCAACATTATTAATATATTCGTCAATACCTCCATCTCTATTATTTGCTATGTCAATTATAAAATGATAGTACGGAGTTCGTTGCACTTCTTGCAAACTCTGTTTTTCTGTTTTTGAAACATAAATAACATTTTTATCTTCTGTAGTATTTTTGATAATTTTATTTTGTTGTTCATAATTTCCCAACAGCACTTTATTTGTATCAATATTAAATATAAATGGTTCTTTATGAATAATTTGAATTCCTGTTTGCCTTACTTCATTATCAGTAAATGGAAAAACACGAAAAGCAATTTTGTTTCCTGTAAGATAATGTAGCAAACCAGGGTCTCTATTTGTTCCTCTTATTTGCGAAAATATCCACATAGCTGATTTTTTTTCTGCCAAAATACCCATTTCTTTTCTATCACCAACATACAAATAATAATCACTAATCCAACAACCATCTAATAGCTCAAATGTTGTTGCATATTCGTTTGATCTCCAATTTGAAGTATCTTTATTTGTTATTTCAATATCTACCCAACTCAACCAAGCATTTTGCTCTTTGTCGTATTTGCTTTCTGTTTTTATTTCCGAAATTTCTACTCCTTCGTTTCTTATATTGTCATTAAAAGAAATATTTGTTACTTTTCCCAAAAATACGTTTTCAATTGTATTAATTTTGGAATTTGATAAAGTTAAATTATCCAAAACAAGCCAGTTATAATATGCAGTAAAATAAGGAATATGTGTCATGAAAACACTATTTCTATTTGTTATTTTATGCTGTTTCACAACATTTATTGTTCGTTCAATTGATGACTTATTCAATTTGTAATCCTTTAAATAATCGGGGCTATATAAATAACTAAGTGTTTTATTTAAAACAATTTTATCGTTATAATAAGTAAGTGTAATAAAAACAGGAATTGTTAAAAAACTCATTACAAAAATTGCTCTAACTATATTTTTTGAAAAATAATTTTTAAGAAATTGAAAATCAGTTGCTAATTCTTTTATATGAATTATAAACAATAATAAAGGTGTGAGCATTAAAAAGCCCGAACCCATTGCAATTATTGCTATTACAGAAAGTGGAAGAAATGGCAAAAAAACCAAGAAAAAATAAAAGGTGTAAACAAAAGTTAAACTTCTTGCAACAAATAAAAATAATCTATAAAATTTGTTTTCAGAATTGGGTAAACATATAAATACAGCATTAGCAATAGCCAAAATATAAAACCAGATATTTGAAAAATCGCCAAATATATTATCAAAAAATTCTTTTAGTTCTCCATTATTCAAAGCCAAACCCAAAATAGGAAAAACTAAGGAAATCGGAATTTTCCAAGCCAATTGATATTTATTCCAATTTTTTGTTTTACGAGTACTCAATATATAAACAGCTCGTACTAAGAAAAATAGAAAAGCAACTGTTGCCGTAATTACCAAAATTATCATTAAATGCTCTTCAAAATCAGAATTATTAATATAACGACTATTCCAAAAAGGTAAAATTAATTGCACAAATAAATATCCAGAAATAGGGATTAATATTGCAAATAAAAAATTAAACCAGACTTTATTTTTGTTTTTGGCAGGCGGTATCAAATTTACTATTAGGAACAAAGCGTAAGCGAGCGTAGGCATAAGAAATGTACCTACATAAAGAAAAACATTTCCCGAAATCATCCATTGTGGAATTGATGTAGGAACTATTTTGTTTATGTTGTTTGCATATATATAAATGTATGGAATATAAGTCAATAAGGCAACTATTCCATAGTATTTTGAAATATTAATTTTCTTTAAAAAACTATATAAAATATAGGAAAAATTTAATATCCATAAAACAAACAGTGCGATGGAAAAATCAATCCAAAGAACTTTATTTTCTGGTTTTAATAAACTTTTTATTATGCTATATTCGTTCCATAAAAGAAAAAATAATATAATTAAGGGAACTGTGTTAATTAAAAATAACCATTTTGGTTTAAAAAAAAATTTCATTGTGTTTTGTGTTTTAAAAATTATTCTATATAATTATTTTACCATTTTGTTTCATCATATTTTACTAAATATGAGGTTATTTCAATTGA
>JAOZTW010000932.1 GCA_029938985.1 Bacteroidales bacterium
ACACATTTGTATTTTTTTAAATCTATAGGTTTGTACTCACATAATTGTATCATTGTATCATTGAACCATTCCTTAGTATATTTAAACTTTTCAAAACTTGCAAGACTTTAAACTTCTTGTAAGTTTTTTAATATGCCTAAAAATATATTATGATAAAAAATAATAATTTATTTAATGTATTGTTTATCCTTTTTATTTTGACCACCACCAGTTGTATCAATCTACGGAACAATAAAAATTATTTTGAAATTAAAGATAGAACAGGTGGATTTTCTATAAATTTCCCTGTAGAACCTATCCAAGAAACTTCTCAAATAGAAACTGATATTGGAGAAGTTCAGATGATTTCGTATTCATGTGGAGACGATGTTTGTGCTATGGTGGTGATGTATTGTGATTATAATAATTTAGATGTAGAAAATACAAAACCTTACGAAATGCTTGAAGATGTTAAGTCTGGATATACTAATAATCTGAGCTTAACAGTAACAAAGAGTGTTAAAAAAGAGTTGAAAAAAATCCAGGTATTTATTTTGAAGCCGAAGGTGGAGTTGAAGGAGAAAAAACATACACAGTAGTTCAAGATTATTTAGTTGGTAAAAGATTATATCAGATAGCAATACTTCGTCTTGATAGACCTATTAATAGAGATGAAATTAAACAATTTACAAAGTCTTTTAAATTATTGGACAAATAAAAATTTTAAAAATGATAATAAAAACAGCAAAATTTGTTAAAAGTAGTTCTTCGTTTGCATTGTGTCCTGTTGCCAGTATGCCAGAATATTCTTTTATAGGACGTTCTAATGTGGGTAAGTCATCGCTAATAAATATGCTTACTGGAAATAAAAAACTTGCAAAAATATCGGGTAAGCCAGGAAAAACTCAACTAATAAATCATTTTTTGATAAATGATAAATGGTATCTTGTTGATTTACCTGGATATGGATACGCCAAAAGTTCAAAAATGAATAGATACATTTGGAACAGTTTTACAGATAAATATTTAAAACAACGAGAAAATTTATTGAATCTTTTTATTTTAATAGATTGTAGAATAAAACCACAAAGTATTGACCTTGCTTTTATGGAGGATATGGGCGAAAATTCAATTCCATTCTCTATTGTTTTTACCAAAGCAGATAAAATTTCGAAAGGGAAATTATCTAAAAATATTCAAATTTATAAAAATGAGATGTTAAAAAACTGGGAAGAGATGCCAAACTATTTTATTAGCTCTGTGGTTAGCATGGCAGGTAAATCTGAAATACTAAATTTAATTACTGAAATTAATAAAAATACGGTTTTTGAAAATAAAAAAAAGCCAAAACGATTTTGATTTTATTTGGCGTGCTTCTCAAACGTAGAGTTTAACCCAACTTGACTTTTGTTGGCGTGTAACTGTTACAATAACTGTATTTAACAATTTGTAAATTTACAATTCGGGTAACACAGATTTCTTTCTATTGAATGGAATCTGAAAAGTTTTCCCGACTTTTCAGTACTAATAATATTACCACAACTCCCCTCCCTACATATTAAATAATACAAAAAAATAAATTAACAATTATTTTGTTTTTTTTTTAAATATTGTAACTTTGCAAAACCGATAAACGTACTTAAATATGAGAGCCAAAACTTTGCTTTTTTTAGAACAACAGTAAAGAAAAATCAAGCAGT
>JAOZTW010000022.1 GCA_029938985.1 Bacteroidales bacterium
TAATTATTTTATTTTTATGAAAAATGCTATTTTTTATACTTTTTTTTATAAATTGTATAAAACAAACTTTTTGTAATACTACTTGTAAAATGCTTACAGTATGCTAATTAAGTGTTTTTTATAGAAACTTAATATGTTGATTATCTGGGTGTTATGGTTTTACTAAAAAACCACAACTATCTAATAATCAGGCAAATATGAACACAAAAACTTTAGTTATGTATTGGGTACAATTTTTTAGTACTTCTTGCTCCAAATTCTTTATATTTAGAGAATGAGCTACTTATTGACTTCAGAAAATCTTATTCTTTATACATTTTGAATTTATTAGAAAAGTTTTGTAAGACTATTTGCTTTCATTTTGAATTCTTTAATTTGTTTTGAAGTTATAGATTTATAACCACCAGAAAAGTCTTTCCCTGTTAATCTTATATATTTGTAGAACTCCATGGATTTTAAAGTTGTTTCTACTAATTTCCAATCTGAAAAAGCTTTATTCTTTATAATAAACAATCCTGAATACATCATGACATTTTTTGGAACTCTATAAAAGTCTATTTGTCCGTTTATCAAAGTACTTAAAATAATTTTCTCATTATGAATACTTTGCACTCCTTGACTTCTTCCAAATTCATACCACAATGCGTTCTTATCAAGGTCTCTTTTTTTAAGTTCCACCTTATTTTTCAGTAAATACTTATAAGCATTTGGATAGTTTTTCTTAAGTATTTCTTCAGGAATTGCCCTATATTTTTGATTATGAAATTTATAAGGAAACAATATTTGTTGGTTATTATTGATATCTCCTTTAAAACGAGAACCTTTTACTACAATTCTCAGTATGTTTTTTTCTACTAATGAGCCGTTAAAATACACTAAGTCTTCATTGTACGCCTCTGTTTTAGATATAAAAATTTTATCTCTTAAAGTTGCAAAACCGTACTGTACATCAAAAAAATCTTTTATCATACAGTTCTTATCCTTGTTTAAGTTAGCCAAAAATCTTTCGTCCTCAACACTTGAAAATGACCAATCTTTTTTATTTACTTTGTTAAAGTAGATTTGATTAATAAATTCAATTTTATCATCTACCAATTCTTTATATTCAAAAAAATCTTGCTTATTATTTTTGTTTATTATTGTAATTGCCGTATATGTAGAAAACCCTTTGAAAATTTTGTTTGCTTTAAAATCTATTAGTGTTTTTACTATTTTTTTAGACTTTAAATATTCTCGGAAAAGCTTATACGAAGAGTTATGTAGGTAACTATTTGGTGTAATAAAACCTAAAAAACCATTATCTTTTAACATCTTAAAGCCCATTTCAAAAAAAGATAAATATATATCTATTGTGCCTTCCGAAAACATAAAATCTCGCTTTAAAATATCTCTTGTTTCTTTATCAAGATTATGTATTCTAATATATGGTGGATTTCCTACAATAAAATCAAAATGTGCAATATGATTTTTAAAAAAATCGAATGTGTTTTGATTGTATATTTTCCAATTTAATTTTTTATCAATAGAAAGTTTTACCTTTACCAACAAATTCAAGTTATTTATTGATTTATCAAATTCAATTTTATCTATTTCAACCCCAAAAATATATTTCTCCAATTGTTCTATAATATTATCAGTTTGCATCTTATTCTTTATGCAAATATCTATATATCTATTTATTATTTCGTATAGAAAAATACCGTCACCACTTGATGGTTCTAAAATATATTTTTCTAAAATGCTATCATCATTATAGCCTACCAAATCTAAGATTTCATTTACAATCCATTTTGGAGTAAATACCTGCCCCAGTTTTTTATGTTTTGCCATTTATAAAATTTTTAGTTTTAGCAAAGATAATGTTTTTTTATACTATACTATCTTTATGTTGGTAAAATAATTTAACTAACATAAAAATAACAATTATTGTAAACTATTGATATTTTAAATCTGCTATATTAAAAGAATTTTTTAGTTACCTAACGCCACTCATTGTGAGCCTTGCGAATTACAAACTTAGCTATAATTTTTTGTTTAAACAATTTTTTTCACTAAAATAAATAAAACTTTGTATTGTTATCAAAAGCAGTAGTTTAATAATGAGGCAATACATGTAAATTGTTGTTTTATCAATTATATTTATAAAAAAAAGCCTTAAAACAGTTTTGTTTATAGGCTTTTATATCTTTTGCAACTCCTATGCTCTGCAATGATTACCAAAAAAATGTTATGTGTGTTCTGTTATTATTATATCAATATTTGTTATATAATTCTCAATAATTTGTATGTTTGATAAAACATCTTGATTTGAAATATCGGATGCGTCATCGTTATGATGTAATACATTATTTCGCTTTGAAATAATCATTTGAATTCTTTCTTTATGATTATTAAAAACATCATTGCTTTCTAATTTAATACCAAACATATTGACTAATTCTCTTGTTTTAAAAGGGTTTCCAGAGACAAAGGCATCTAAATCCTTTTTTTTGATTTTAATAGATAAATTTTCAAATCTTTGTTTTTTTGCACCCAATAAGGAATTTATTTTAGCATTTGAATTTGTTTTAGTATCTAAACTCCAATGAACAATATTATATGGAATAGCGATAGATCTCAGTTTTTCATTGTAACTATCTAATAGTAAACTAAGAATGTCTTTTAAATATGTTTCTAAATAAGCACATGCTGTGATTAAAAATGACTTGGTAAAATAATTAGCATTTTCATAAACGAATACATCATCTGTTTCTGAAATTATTTTTGTATTAATTGCAGAAACAATCTTTTTTAATTTAGAAAACCTATCCAAAGTATTTTGTAACTCTCTACTCATATCCATTAATTTCTTGGAGTTTTGAAATCCATAAAACACGTCTTGATAATATTGATGATTTCTGTTGTAATCCCCCCGCCATAGTTTTTTTAAAATCAGGGATAATACATAATTCATTAAATTTAGTTTCAATTTCAGATTTATGGGCTTCTATAAATTCATCTGTTATAGTTGGCATACTCCACATTAGCAAATCGTATAGAGCAACACTCTGTTTTGGCTGCTTTTGATTTGTATTAACGAAAGGTTGTTTGAAAATTTTAAGACATTTATCTAACGAAGTTATAAACAGTTCTTTTTTTTGATTTGCAATTTCAATTTCTACATTTTGATTTACTTTCATCTGTTCATTTAGTAATTTAGACAAATTGCTTTCATAAGTCTTTAAATCAGATTGTAGTGCAAAAAACCTAAGAGCTAACTCTTCATTACTTCTATCATCTTTACTTTTACTATTTCTAAAATCCGCGATAAACTGAATATCTCCTAATTCAGTTAGCAAATGGTCAAAAGTACCAGGATAAACAGCATGTCTAATTTCTTGGTTACTCAATTTAACTGCACCTTGATTTAATCTTGCAAAAATTTCATTAATTAATTCTTTTGGGTTTTCTTTTCTAAGAACAACACACCTTATTGTAGTGCTCTCTAACTCACTTTTTAAAATACCTAAATCTGAAAATTTTTCACCGTTTAATTCAGGATAAATTGTTAAGCCTTCTAACTCAAATTCATCATTGAAGAATTTTTTAATTGTTGTAATTCGTTGAACTCCATCAATAACTAAATGTTTATTGTCTTCATTTTCTGCAAGATAACAAGCTGGAAGTGGAATTCTCATTAGACAACTTTCAATAAAACGACTTGCCCTTTCGTTACCATCCTTATCCCATTTATATTTTCTCTGAAAATCTGGATTTAAGATTAGTTTTTCTTTTTCAACTCTCATTACCAAAGTTTCAAAGGGATAATCAATCGGATATAAGTTTAATATTTCTCTTTCCATTTATTTATATTTTTTGCTAATTATTATTTACCGCTAACTACTTTCATGTGCGAATTGCAAACTTAGCAATTATTTTTCTATAAAAAAAAATTCTCTCATAAAACACAAAATATCTATACTAAGTTATCAAAAAACTGAATCAATTTTTGTACATAAGGCTGTTTGTGTTGACAGTAATTGGTTTTGTGTGTAGTATTGTTATGTTTGCTTTGTGTAGAAGGCTGTTTATAGGAATTGGATTAGAAAACATAAAACAACAATTGCAACATAGTTATCCCAAAAAACATAAATTGAATATTGAAAAATTAAATGGTAAATTTAAAGTAGAATTGCAAATTGAATTAGGAATTATTACTAATTCAACTTTAAGAATTTAGAATAAATATCAAAGGCAAGAAAAACGTGAAGAACAAAAAAGCACCAAGGGTGCGAGTATATTTAACTATGACAGGGTTTGAAACCCTGTCAGAGTTGGGTTGTCGCAATAATGCAACCATTTAATAAATTTAACAATCTAATAAAAACACAAAAACAATATTATGTGACATTTATCCTCTTTATCAGAAGAAGAGATAGTAAAATTACAATATTAGGCGTTTTTCACGAGTGTCAAGTTCAAGACTTTTTTGAAATATTAGAATTAAAGTTTACCTTTGTAAATGAGCATTTTAATATTTCAAATATAACGAAGAAATTGATACTCGTGAAAAACGCCAAAATTTAGCATACCAACACTATTTTGTAGGAACTATCAAAAATTGCGATAGAATTTTTAATTTAAGATGATTTTTATTAATTTTGCAAAATAAATTAAATAACACTCAATATGAAAATATTTTTTACTACAATATTATTTTTTGTAATTTTACAAAATGTATTTTGCGATACTATTGATTACTACCATGTTTGCTTAGACAAAGAATTAATAGGACAATATAATCAACACAACCTTAACAATCCTCCCACAATTGAATTTGAAAAAAGTGAACTCGTAAAAAGCAAAAAAATATATGTAAAATACCAAACAGACAATCCTTGTAGCAATTGTTCGTTCTTTTTACAAGTTTTTTCAATTAAAACAAATTCCTTTTTTATTGAAAATAAAAAGATTGGACAGTTAAAACTATTAGAAATAAAAATTAGTAAATTGCTGAAACATTCAACAAAATATGATGCTAATAAATTTAGTGTCTGTTATTATGAGGGAAACAAAAAAAATCGTAGATTGTTATTTTTTATTACACTTAAGTGATAAAGAAAAATAAATAACACCAATCTAAGTATTTATACTAAAGTTTTTACACATTTGTATTTTTTTAATCTATTGGTTTATAATCACATAATTGTATCATTGAACCATTGAGTAATTGTATCATTGAACCATTGAATAATTGTATCATTCCTTATGATTTACTTTGATAATGCCCAAACTACAAAACCTACCAAAGAGTTGGTTGAATATATAAAAACTGATTTATCCAATTTTTATGGGTCAACATGTTCTGTTCACGAAGTTTCTCAAAAAACAAAAGTAAAAATTGAGCAAGCACGAAAAGATATTGCAAAACTAATAAATGTAATATCTTCAAATATATTCTTCACATCGGGAGCTACCGAAGCTAACAATCTTGCAATTTTTGGAGCTGTTAGCAAAAATAATATTAAAACAGTTATTTGTTCTCCAATCGAACATTTATCTATTCTTAATCCTTTGAAAGTTCTTGAAGAACAACAAATAATAAAAATTATTTATTTAAAATTAGATAGTTTTCACAACATTAATATCAAAGATTTAGAAACAATTTTATTAGAAAATAAAAATTCTTTGTTATCTATTTCACATTCCAATCATTTAACAGGAAATATATTACCAATAAAAAAAATTGGAAAATTGTGTAAACAAAACAATGTTATTTTTCATTGCGATATGGCTCAAACTATGGGCCATTTAAATTTGGATTTTAGCAAATTTAATGTAGATATTGCTACTGCTACGGCTCATAAATTTCATGGTTTTTCGGGTGCAGGCTTTATTTATTTATCCAATAATATTGAAATTAATTCAACCATTTTGGGAGAACAACAAGAATATGGAGTTAGAGCTGGTAGCGAAAATTTATTTGGAATAATCACTATGGCAAAAGCTTTAAAATTAGCTTATAAAGAAATAAATAATAATCAAAAAAAGATTAGAGAATTAAGTAATTATTTAGAAATCAAATTATCCGAAAACTTCTCAAACATTGTTTATAATTCGGATATTAGAGAAGGAAAATTACATAAAATTTTAAATGTAAAATTTCCTTCTATTAAGGATATTAATATTTTGATTATGAAATTGGATATAAATGGAATAGCAGTTTCAAAAGGGGACATAAAAAAGCTTGATATAAACAAATCTGTTCGTTTTTCGTTCAGCAAGTTTAATACAAAAAAAGAAGTTGACTATTGCATTGATTATTTATTAAAATTTATATAAAAAATAAAAAGGCAATTAAGAATTAAGAATTGGTTTACACCTAAAAAATTTATTTATTTATAAAAAATTTCGGCAGGTTTAATTGTTAGTTTTGTTCCACCTTTCCATCTTTCATTCTTATAATTCTATCAGACAGGTTTGCAAGTCTTTCATCGTGAGTAACAATGATGAAAGTTTGTGTAAGTTTTTCTCTCAAAGAGAAAAATAAATTATGTAATTCTTCTTTATTTTTAGAGTCCAAATTTCCTGAAGGCTCATCTGCAAGTATAACAGATGGGCTATTTATTAACGCTCTTGCCACCGCCACTCTTTGCTGTTCGCCTCCCGAAAGTTCATTCGGTTTGTGGGTAAGTCTATGGCTTATTTTCAGAAAATCAAGCAATTCTTTTGCTTTGTCTTCTGCTTCTTTTTTAGATTTTTTTGCAATATAAGCAGGAATACATACGTTTTCTAAGGCAGTAAATTCGGGTAACAAATGATGAAATTGAAATACAAAACCAATGTTTTCGTTTCTAAATCGTGCTAATTTTTTGGAGTTTAAATCCTGTGTGTTAATATTGTTAACAACCACTGCACCACTGTCTGCATTGCTGAGAGTACCAATTATTTGTAGTAAAGTAGTTTTTCCCGCTCCACTCGAACCTACTATTGACACAATTTCTCCTTTCGCTATTTTTAAATCTATTCCTTTTAGAACTTGCAAGCTACCAAAAGATTTTTTTATTCCAAACGTTTTAATCATAAGTTTTGCTTTAAATTGAGATTTGTATTATTATGTTTTTTCATATCAATAATTGAAATATTTTTTCCATAATCGATTAATGCATCTCTATTAATCATTAATTTTTCAGCAATAAACATATTTGACAAGTATAGCTTATCTATATATTCATCATACTTATTTTTCATTTTTGAAATAATATCAAAAGATTTTTCGCCTTTAAAAAATAACTTTAAACCATAATTTGCACAATCAACAAATGGTAATAAATCTTGTTTACTAAGATGCCAAACTTCTGCCTCGGTCTTATATCCAATATAAAACAAACAACCCTTTTCAATTATTTTTTTTCCAAAAACGGCTCCTGTTTTACATGAAAAAGTATAAAAAAATGAATTTTTTAATTTGTTAATCACTTCATTATTTATAGATAAGTATGAATACAGTCCTGATTTTAATAAACAATCTGTTTCGCCATGAGAATATGCAGCACAAACAAAATTTTGGTTATTATAATTATTAATTTTAAGTTCAATAGTTAAATCATTTAAATTTATGCTATTAATTATGTCTGGTTCAATTCTATGTTTTACAAAAAAGTTAATTAAATTTTGTTCACATTCAGAGATAAATTCTCCCAGTTTTTCGTCTTTTTCATCAAAAATTAATAATGTATTAATCATTTAGAGTTTCTTTGTTACGTATTAGTAAGTCAATAGTTAGTTTATTAAGTCTTTTTGAGAACTCTATTCCCGTTTCTGTTTGATTTTTAATTTCGGAAGAGATTTCATTTAAAGAATATGATTTTCCTGCACTTGTTCTAAAAACAGGTTTATGTTGTTGTTCGTTTGGGTGTGCATTTATCCACTCTTCTATAGCTGTAGATATGTCATTATTTAATTTTTCATCAGCCTCGTTTACTTTATTTATTATATCATTAGACCCATCTTTTTCGGCATACGCAAATAATTTGTTATTTATAAATTCAGGGAATTTATTTAGTGATACATTTTTGTTGTAAGTTAATAGTATTACAGGAATTAAATATGATTTTTCACGTATCTTTTTTAAGCCCCAAAGACCATCTGGTTCGTTTTCTGTAAATTCAAAATCTAAAATAACTATTAGTTTTTTATCTAAATTGTTTTCTATATATTCTAAACCTTCTCTTATTTTTGTAAAATCCTTAATTTTATATCCTCCTTTGTCTCTCATATCTTTAAATGGACGAACATCTGCCGAAATCATATCATCAATTAATACAATAGTTGAATTTCTTTTTTTCATATTATTTATTTACAGGGATTATTATTTTAAAAGTAGCTCCCAATGGTTTGTATATATTTTCTATTAATGAAATTGAGCCTTTTATACTTTCTAATCTTGTTTTTACAATATAAAGCCCCATTCCTGCTCCTCCCAAATTTTGAGTACTGCTTTCATATATTTCAAAAATTTTGTACTTATAATTGTCTTTTATTCCAATTCCATTGTCTGAAAACAGTATTATAAAATTATTATCTTCTACACTACCATCACATTTAATTATTTTTTCAAAATCAAATTCTGATTCTTGTTCTTTATAAAAAAGAGCTTTAATTGAATTATCTATCAAATTACTAATTATATCTTCAAAATATTCACGATAATAATTAATTAAAATATTATCTGGTATATTTATAATTGTTTTTATATTATTATTTTCTAATTTATTTTTAAACGAATTATTGAAACTATTATAAATTATTTCAGATATATTTATTTGTTTAATTTTTATTTTATTTCCTGGCGATAATGTAAGTATAAAATCTACTGCTTTATCTAATTTTTTTACAAAATAATTTATTTCTATAGTTCCTTCTTTTAATTCTTCTGGTGTTTGTTGATAAGGATAGCTTGGCTCAAAACTTTCTGCAATTTTTTTTATCTCTCCAAGAGGATATTTAAAAATATGTGCAAATTTTAAAGCTACATTTTGTATCTTTTCAAGATTAAAAATCTCTTCCTTATTTATATCTTCAATTGCGGCTTGTCTATTAGCATTACTTTCTTCTTCATTTTTGTTACTTAATGATGCTATTAATTGGCGTTTAGTTTTTGCCTTTTCTAATTTTTCAAAGTCTTCGGAAGAATAATTTTTAGCTTTTAACCAAATATCATACTTTTCTTTTTTTTCATCTTCAGTCCATTCTTTTTGCCATTCTTTAATTTCTGGTTTTTTAAAATTAAGATATTTTATCAGTTCACCTGCATGTTCTTTATTATATTTTTGTGAAAGCTCCGTTTTTAATATCTCCGAAGGGCCTACCAACTTGTTGTCCTTATTATACAACCATGGATTGTTCTGTAATTTTGTTAAAAATAAACTTTTATAATAAACAGTTTTTAATCCATGCCATTCATATTTAAGATTGGCATTAAAAAATTCTTTTATTTCCCAACTATTAAATCCATTTATTTTATTAATTAAAGAGTTCCAAATAATAATTGATTTTTCAAAATTTATGTTATGTATGGTATTATCAAGACCTTGTATTTTTTTATCAATATCCCTTACATTATACCAGTTTTTTGCATTAGGTGTGTTTTTCTTTATTTTTTTTATTATTATATTATCGGGTAGCTGTCCTTTAATTTGTAGTATTCTTGGTTTGTCTTTAACACCTATCTTTTTTAAAAAATAATATATATCTTCTTTACTATATTTTTTGTATAAATCATCATAGTAACTGTCGTTAAACCAGTATAATAAATTAGATTCATTATTATATCCATTAAAAAATGTTTTTAATTCTTTTGTTTGTAGATATATATTGTTAGCCTGTTGTCTATAATGTTTTTTAACAAAAGGGTTGTAAACAACAATAAAGTTAATATCATTTATTTTTTGTATGAATTTAAACAATTCATGTTCGGGACATTTTTTAAAGTATTTATAAAATTTTTCAAAATGACTTAATAATAAACTATTATCAATTTTATTTTCATTTTTATAAATAGGTAAAATTTTAATTTCTATTTCTGAGATTAAATCGGGTTCTTTTAAACCTAATTCTTTTAAAAAATTATATGATATTTTATCATCAATAAAAATCTTTTTCACGTAAAGAAAATCATCTTTTTCTTCTAATTCATTATTATTTATAGATTCAATATATTCTATGTTTTTATTTTCATCAGAATAAATCCTTCTATTTTTTGATTTAATTTTTATTTTGGAAGACAAAAAAACCTGTAACTCTTTGTTTACATTATAAGGAACAACAATTTTATTAGACTCAGTTCTTACAATTGCCTTGTATCTCAAATTATTCAATAGATTTCTTGTAGCCGAAAAAGTTTCATAAAACTTGATTAACCAAGCATCATTTTGTTTTTCTATAAATCTATATGTTATTTGGTCAACAATGTTTTTAGGAGTTAATTCTCTTTCTACTAAATATTTATAAACATATTTATCTAAATCTATTTTTCTTCCAGTTGCATTAAATACATTTGGAAAAATTATTTTAACGCTCTTATTTGAATCCAAATAAGAATTAATAAAAAAAGACAACTGTTCTGAATTAAAAAGCTTTAATAATTTTTCGTTTTCAAAAATGTAATTATCACCAAAATCGGTATAATCACCCTCTTTTGTTGGTAATAGTTTTTCTTTTGATTTTAATTTTTCTAATACCTTATCAAAAAAATTGTAATAAAAAGTGTTTTCAAAGTCTTCTTTATTAATAGGTAAAACATTGAAAAAATCATTAGTTAATAATTTTTTAGCTCTAAATATTTGTAAACTATCTGCGGTTAAATTAGCTAATAAACTTATAAGCTCTTCATTTAATTTGTTTTTCTTTATCGACTCTCTACTCTCCACAAGTTCAAAAGGAGCATGTATAATAAATTTTAATTTTGTAATTTCACGTGTAGGGAAATAGCAATATAAATATTGGTCGTTTTCATAATCAACAATTAGTTGATTTATTCTATTCTTTTTTAATAAAAAAGCAATAGTATAATCAAATTCTTGTTTTTGTTTTTTTACTTTTTTTGTAAATAAAATTAAATTTTGTACTGTGGGATTTTTTTTATTAGATAATTTTGTAAATTGTTGTATTTTTTGTATTTTTATATCATTAATAAATTCAGGTTCTTCGCCTTTAATATGATAGTTTCCAGATAGTTCTTTATTTACACTCCATTCAATATTTTTTATATTATAAATAAAAAGTAATGGATTTTTTAATGATGTTATTTTTTCATTAATATCATTAAAAGCTGTTTTTAGCATATTTTCTCTAAAAGGAAAATAAAAAAGAGTCTCTTCTTTTTTATCATTCTTCTCTCTTTTATATTTTTTAAAATCTCCTTTTAACTTTACTGGAACAATGTAATTTTCAATTTTAAACTTAAATTTATTTTCATATATTTCTGGACAGTCACAATATTGAAAAACAGCTTTAAAACCGACACCAAATTTGCCTATTTGATAAGCTGTTTTTCCAGAATTACCTATAGAAGTTATTGCATTAATGTGTCCGAGTTTATTATTAATTTTATCTTCCTGTTCTGTTTCTGCTACTGATACATTAAATTTTATTTTTCCATTATGAACAAATATTAAACCATCATTGTCAAGAATAAATTTCACATAAGTAGCCTTAACATCGTCAGCGTTTTGTAATAGTTCGTAAATAAAATGAGCTTTTTCTGAATATTTATCAACAACGCTTTTCCAAATTCCTCGTAATGAAGGCTTGTTAAGTATTTCTGCATTCTTTTTTCTATCTTCAATTAAATTGTGAAATTTTTTCATCTTGAAAACTTAAATTAACTTATTTTTTGTTTTTACCAATTCAATAAATATAATAATATGGCGTTTTTCATAAGTGTAAAGTACAAGGCATTTTTATTTTTTAAATACCACAGTTTACTTATTGTAAATGAGGATTTTAAAATAATCAAAATAACACAGTAATTTGCATTTATGAAAAATGCCAATAATATCAAGATATTTGCATGTTTATTGAAGAAGTTAAAAGCAAAAAGAACAAGTTTAAATAGTTAATAGTTTGTTTTAATATGCCTACTTAATCCAACCTTTTGTTTTAAAATCACATTTTAAATATTTTGCATCAATATGAATATAAGTTGTTTTTTGTTTTTCCTCAATCCAGCTATCTATAATTTCTTCGTTTTTAGATTGTAGAGCCATATTATGAATTAGCTGATAATCTGTGGATACGCTTGCATTATGTTTATTTGTTCTTGATTTGATTTTATAAATATTATAACTTACTTTTCCAAGTGCGTCTCTTGTTTCAATTACTTTTGTATATCCTCCAATTTCTGTATCCGAAATTTGTTTAGAAATATTTCTTGGTAAAATAGATACTTCTATTTGCGTGCTACCTGTTGAAGGATTAAAATACAAACCTCCGTTTTTCTTTGTTTCTTTATCGTCCGAAAATTTTAGTGCCGCATCGGTAAAAGATATTGAATCCAATTTAATAACATTTAATATACTATCTAATCTTTTTTTTGCATCAATTCTTGAACTTGCATTAGCTTTGGGACTTACCAGTATATGACTAACTTTTATACGTTCACCTTTTCTTTCATCAAGTCTAATAATATGATAGCCAAAATCTGTTTTTACTACATCTGATATTTGTCCTTTTTTTAGTTTAAAAGCTACCGAAGCAAATTCGGGAACAAGCTCGCCCCTTGCCATAAACGGAAGTTGTCCGCCATCGCCAGCACTTGATTCGTCTTCCGAATATACTAAAGCAATAGTTTCAAATTGTTTTTCTCCAGTTTCAATTTGATTTTTCCATTTTTCCATTTTTTTAATTGTGTAGTCAGCTTGTTCTTTTGTTATTTGTGGCTCTATTGTAATTACTTGTAATTCTAAGGTTTCGTCAATTATTGGAAGGCTATTTTTATCTATTGTTTCGTAGTATTCATTTACTTCCGATGGTGTAATTTTCATATTTTCCGAAAGTGTCATTTGAACTTTTTGTGCCCTAAGTTGTTCTTTCATTATGTCAAACAAGCCTTTTCTAATCTCAAAAATTGATTTTCCAAGATGTTGCTCTAATTCAGTTACACTTCCTGCTTGGTCAATAAATATTTGTAATCGTTGTTCTACTTCGTTTTCCACATCTGAGTTAGTAACAAAAATACTGTCTAAATCTGCTTGATTTAAAAGGAGTTTATGAAAAAGTAAACTTTCCAATATTTCGCATTTTGTATTTTTGTCAGTTTGCATTCTTTGCGAAACCATTTGTAAATACTGCTCTTCTATTTCCGACTGCAAAACAATATCATCTCCCACTCTTGCTATTATTTTGTCTGCCATTATAGTGTCTTGGGCATAGGTTGATAAAATAATAAATAGAACAAATATTGTTGTTATTAAATTTTTCATAGTTTTTTGAAATTGGTTTTTTAAATTAACTTTCCAAGTTTAATTTAATTTGCACGAACAATAAAATTAAACTTGAAAATGTGAAGTTTGTTTTCAAACATTCACTATTATTTTGCCTTTTTTTTCGGCATTATTTTTTATAGTTCGTTCAAGTTCTTCAATTAATAATATACTTCGTTTATTAAGTATAATACTTCTAATTTTTTTAATATTTAATATAAGTGGCGATGTTTCCCCTTTTAATTTATAATCTAATATTCTTACAAAATAATAATAATTATCATCTTCTTTTTCAATAAATTTATATTTTTTTAAAAATGTTTTCTCATTTTTTATTTTATAAGAAATTTCATAAAGGATATTTGAAAAAAAAATCCAATCGTTGTTAAAATCAGAAAACCTCGCTTCTTTTGCTCGAACAAAATCTCTAATTTTCTTTATATTACCGAGTTCGTTTGAGTAAAGCCAAGTTTTAAGAATATCAATATCGGGTTCATTTTTTTTTATTTTTACATAAAATCCTTTTATAGCATTATTTATTAATATATAATTTTTTTTATTAGCATTATAATAATTATTTATTTCTTTAAGTCCAACAACAGTATCTAATTTTTGGCTCAAAAAAGTTTCTTTGAATTTGTTAATCAATAAAGTGTTTCTTAAATCAATTATTTCTTTTTCAATTTCGTCTTTATCGTTCTTTAAATACGATTTTGCTTGTTCTATCAACAGTTGTTCATTTATCCAATAATCAATATATTTTTTTATTTGTTCAATGCTATCTTTTTTCAAAACTCCTTCAGGTATCATTTCAAACAATTCTTTGTTGTAAAGATAGTTATCATATACCTGAGCAATAGGAATTTCGGTTGTTTGATTAGTATTGTTGCAAGCAAACAGACTAAATAAAAATATAACTGCTAATATCTTAAAACATACCTTCATATTATTTCACTTCTTGTTTTACTTGTTCTAATACTTTTTTATTAACTTCAACTTTATATTTTTTCTTTAACTCTTTCAACCAGATGTTTTCTAATTCAGTTTGATAATCTGCCGTTACAAGTCCTTTTACATATCTAAAATTACTATTCAAATAAATAATTTGATTATTTTGTTTGTCAACAACAAATAATTGTTCGTTTGTAATTTCGTTTTTCTCATATTTTTTAAAAACAAAATCTGCAGTATTATCATCTCCTTTTTTGAAAACAGAACTTTTAACTAAATTAAAACCTACAATATTAACCTTTTCAACTACTGTAAGGTCGCTATAGTTTTTATTTGCTTTTTCTGTTAAAACTTTTTTTGCTTTCTCTAAGGTCGCATCATTGTCATAAGAGTATATTTCTAAATTAAGTTTTTCATAATATTTATTTTTATTTTTTCCGTAGAAATTTTTCAAACCTGTAGTATCTTTAACTGCTTTGCTCCAAACTATTTGGTCGGTAATTTCAAATAAAAGCAAACCATCGTGATATTCGTTTCTAATATATTTGAACTCACCATCGTTTTCAGATAAATGTTTAATCTTAAATTCAGTCAAAAGTTCAGTTATATATATTTGATATTCGTTGTCAATATGTTTTGATATTTCAATTTTTCTACCTTTTTTCTGTTTAGAAATTAAATAATTTGCAAAATCTCCTTCTCTGTATTTTGTGCCATCAAGAATAAACATTACTTTTTTACTATTTTGCAAAGTTTCAGATTTCCAAGTTCCAAGAAATATTGTACTATCTACATTCGAATAAAAGTTTCTAATACCATTTTTGGTTTTAAATTTCCCATCTTTTTTAATTTTATTATAAACAGATTTTTCAACTATTTTAAATCTTTCGTCCTTCTCTACTCGTTTAACAATTCCTTCTTTTTTCTCCTCGTAAGTTCCAAATCCTTTTTTATCATTTAGTTTTATAATATGCCAGCCATACATACTTTGCACTGGTTCGGATACATCTCCAATATTTTGCAAACTAAAAGCTACTGTTTCAAATTCTCTTACCATTTTGCCAGTACCAAACCAGCCAAGTTCGCCACCTTTTGCTCCCGAACCTTTATCGTCAGAATATTTTTTTGCCACTTCTTCAAATTTGTCTCCGTCTTTCAATTTTTGTTGAATCTCTTCAAGTTTTTTAATTGCTTTTAACGAATCGGCTTGGCTACTACCTTTCTTATAAGAAGACATTATATGAGAAGCATTTATTTGTCCTGTGGCAGGTCTTTTATCCGTTATTTTTACAACAAAATATCCAGAAGGAATTTTAAGAGGTTTTGATACATCACCTACTTTTGCATTATAAATATAATTTTCAATATTATAGGGGGATTGTAAGGCAGAAACATACCACGCATCACCGCCATCTTTTTTTACTGTGCGAGATTCTGAAACTTCTTTTGCTACTAATGAAAATTCTTCTCCTTTTACTATACGTTTTCTTGCATCATTAATTTTATTATATGCCTTCAAAGTATCTTCGGGGGTAGCATCTGCTCTTGATTGCACAAAAATATAACTTATTCTATTTTCTTGTGTTAAACGTTCATAGGCTTCTTTATAAAGCTGTTCTTGTAATTCGGGATTTGTAAAATACGGTTTGGCAAGTTGCGAAACATATTTATCAAGTTCTGTAACATAAGACTTTACTGTATCAAGTCCCATTGCTTCTGCTTCAACTACTTTTAACTTGAAATTAATAAAAAGTTCTAAATATTCGTCAACCGTTTTAATGTCGTTGGAAATTTCTTTTGAATTGTTTTTAGTATAAATTTTCACAAATTCATTTTTACTAATTTTTTTATCTCCAATAGTTATTAATGTAGTATTTTGGGCAAAACTTGCTAATGAGATTAAAAACAACGCCAAAATTGATAATGCAATCTTTTTCATTTGATTTTTTTTTTTAGGTTTATATTTGTTAATATTTTGGAATGCAAATTTAAAAAATTTTAATTAAATAAATATAAAGTGTTTAGTATTTTATTATCTACTTATTGAAAAAAGATAAAAAATCCAACTTAATTCTATGCTAATAAGACCATTAATGTAAATGTTAATATTTATAAAATTTTAACAATTCAATAAAAATAACTTTGTTTAAATTTGTCAATTATTTATTTTAATATACCAAAATTTCTAAATATTCAGAGTTTTGTTCAAGACAAAACTCTGAATATATAGAAATTTATTTTACTATAATTTTTTCGTTTATTGATTTATTACCGTATTTAATATTAATTATATATATACCTTTTGTTAAGTTTTTGATATTAATGAAATTAACTTCAGAATTAAGATTTTGTTTTGAAATAATTTTCCCTGTTAAATCTGTAATTTCCAATTTAATATCTTCTTCTTTTACAAGTCTGCAATCTACATAAAAACTACCTTTATTAGGATTTGGATATATAAAAATATCTAATTGTTTGTTTTCAGTAATATCTACTAACTCCACTAAATTAACAGAATAATCTTCAACTTCGCCGTAGTTAGATATGCCACATTGAGTAATTGGCTCATCGTTTGTGTCCCAAATTCGTATTCTTAAAGTGCTTAAACCCAGTTTTGCATTATAAGGAACACTAATTTCACCCTCAAAAATATCCTGAGCTTCATCTGCAATAAAAGCCAATTCATTTTCGTCTTCAAAATCGCCATCAATATTCCAATCTACCCAAACAGCACACCTCGTGTTATCCGACGGATTGCCTTGACCGTTTGTTAACGTAAAATTATAAGTATCTGCTAATGCCAATTCGGTTGACAAATGTCTAAAATCAGAATATCCAGTAGCTTCCGAATCATTATTTATGTTGCGTAAATGAAAATTTGATATATTTTGAAAAAATACAACAGCAGCGTTTGAACTTGCCTCACAATAAATATAATTTATTAACAGTCCATCGCTCGTATTTGTTGAATTATGTAATTGAGCATCACCGTTGTCTATTGCCACTGAAACTAAATCTGCATTTACATAGTTTCCTGTGGTTGCATCTTCTGCTATATCATAAGTTATCCATAAATAATTTCCTCCCATTAATAGTTCTTGATTTCCAGCGAAGCTAATTTCACCTGTTGCTGGAGAAGCTGTGGCAAAAAGATTTGTGTTTGAAAATTCATTTGCAGTAGCTGTATAATAAATATTTATATTATCAATATCTGCAATATCTGTTGTGCCTGTTAATTGAATTGTTACATTTGTTAAGTTAATTGGATTTTCTGTTCCTAAGGTAATTATTTGAATACCAATTATTTCTTCATCGCTATTTCCTGGTTCAGCGTATTTTTTATCAATTTCTATTAATTCAGATGAAAAATATATCATATCAGAATTATAATCGTATAAATCAGATTCCCAAACTCCTCTGCCATAAGTAGCTGCACGTAGAGTGCTGTTTTCTGGAGTGGATTCATTATAACATATTTCAAGTTCAGAAATTACTACATTTGGCAAATTTTCCATAAATGGTATCCAAGTTGCATTACCAACTTTCAAATATACTCCTCTATCTGTACCTGCATAAATTTCTGTTTCTGTGGTATTTAGTTTATTATGTACTATTGTCATAACAGGAAGATTGGGTAAACCTACAGATATATTTTGCCATGTTGCTCCGCCATCTGTTGTTTCATAAACTCTATCTTCGTTGTATCCTCCAAAAGTAACCCATGCGTTGTCTGCATTGTTTTGATTTATTGTTATATAAGTTATATTATAAGAAACACTTGAAAGGTTATTTGTTATCAACTCCCAGTTTTCGCCAGCATCAGTAGTTTTCCAAACATTTGTAGGGTCGGCAACATATAAAACATTTGAGTTTGACTGACAAGTAGCCATAGAGCGTAGTTTAGGTACAGAAGAAACACCTGTAAGTTCTGTCCAACTATCGCCTCGGTCGGTAGTTTTAAATATCTTATCTACACCTACATACAAAGTTTGACTATTATTTGGGTCCATTACATAAGGGGTTACCCAATATCCATCATTAGCTCCATATATGCTACCTGTAATATATGTAGGTTCTGTTTCCCAATTGTCTGTTGTTCTGAATATTCTGCCATAAAATATTGCACCATACTGAATATCTTCATTATCATAATCTACAACACATTCCATACCATCGCCACCAAAGGCTTCGCTCCAAACACCATTTTTGTACATTTTTCCTCCATTGTCTTGCAAGCCAGCTAACATTGTATTTTCTACATTTCCAGAGAATCTATATAATTGACTAATAGCTGTTCCGTTGGTAATATCTGTCCACGTTTCGCCACCATCTGTTACTTTATAAATTCCTCCATCGTTTACTTCGTAAACTGTATTTTCGTTTTGATATTCAATATAATGCACATCTGCATGCACCGCAGTATAGTCTTGTTCGCCCCACCAATGAGTTTTACACTCCCAGTTATAACCTCCATCAATAGATTTCCACGCATTTATTCCGCCTACCCAAAGTTCGTTAGCATTAGTTGGCGAAACGGCAAGTGCCAAGTCGTATTTTGCTTGCCCATTCCAAGTATCGTAGTTTCCTTCAATGTAGTAGCCAGTTATGTTATGCCCATCAACTCCTGCAGCAAAGGCAATTTCAAAAGAATTTCCACTGTCTATTGATTTATATAAACCTCCAAAACCATTGTTGTTGTCGGCACTTATGGCATAAATCATGTTTGGATTTGCTGGTGTTACCGCAATATCTGTCCTCGAAGTTTGATTTGGAGTTGAGTAAACAGTTGTCCAGCTTTCTCCGGCATCAGTAGTTTTATAAATTGTTCCTGATGTTGAGGCATAAAGCGTGTTATCTTCATCTTGAGGTTTAAATTCAAGGTCGTAAAAACTTCCTACTTTCATTAAATTCCAGCTAAGTCCTCCATCTGTAGTTTTATAAATTCCTTTTGACGATGCACAATATAAAATTTCTGAATTTAATGGGTGAATAATTAATCGTTTCAATAAAGCTTTCTCTGTAACATCATAGTTTAAAGCTGTGTTTTGCCAAGTACTACCTCCATCGGTAGATTTTAAAATACCAATACTATGATTATCATTTGAAGCTCCTCCAAGTGCCCACATTGAACCTTCATCACGGTCGCCTGTTAAAATATACATTGTATTTGTTGTCTCAAAATCAGTAGGTATAGCAATATCGCTTACTCCAATTACAAGATTATTGTCTGTTAACGGAAACCAAGAATCTCCACCGTCAGATGTTTGCCACAACCCTCCCGACGGACTACCAGCCCAAAAGATATTTTCATTGGTAGGGTGAAATTCAACGACATTAAATCGTCCCAATCCATCATATCCGCCCTCCGATTGAGTTATTCCAAGGTTTATCCAATCTCCATTCAAACTATTTTTATTAAAATATTGAGGATTTTTATTAATATAACTAAGATATTGTTCGTAAGCATTGGTTTTTGGAAATTCTCCCGTAAATTTGTTTACTCTATTTTGCCAAAACCATTCCCAACGACGAAAATTTTTCCAGCCACTTGCTTTCTTTTTATCTCCGTTTTCGTCAATAAAATATCCTCCTTCTACATTGTATGGTTGCCAATATTGCTCAAAAGCTTTTTGGATTTCAAAAAAAGTTAAAGTTCCTGCTTCTTTTTTTTCTTGAGGCAATAAATCTTCCCAAGTTTGTGAAAAAACACTTCCTGTTATTAGAATTAACACAACTACGATTGATAATTTTTTCATTTTCATAATGATTTTAATATTTATTTTTTTAAAAAATGGTTTTTGTTAATTTTGCAGTATTATTGAAACATGATTTATAGGAGCAAAAATTTTGGCATATTAAAATAATGGCGTTTTTCACAAGTATCAATTTCTTCGTTACTTTTGAAATATTAAAATGCTC
>JAOZTW010000343.1:0-1796 GCA_029938985.1 Bacteroidales bacterium
AAAAACTTTCTGTTTTTAAAGTTCATAATTAAAAAATATTAAATGTTAGTAAAAAAATTAAATTAAAATATAAATGTTAATTGTATGTGTCCGATATTACCAATACCTTTTTCAAACCATTTTTTAGATTTTTCATTTGAAAAAATATCATAATCATTAAATATATTATATATCATATATAAATTTGGTTCTGTTGTAAGAAAAAAATTATTACTAATTTTATAAGATATTCCAAAAGAGGTTACTACACCTACTTTTATTGTCTCTTTTTTATCATTTTTATCGTATAAATAAGAATTTAGAATATCTATACTATAATAGTACAACCATTTTTGTCTGTTAATAAATATTTTTTGATAGCCTATTTTAGTTCCAACATCAATATAACCATCTTTTGTTGTAATTTGATAAAAATTAAATCCTGTTCTTAAAGCATTTTTGTTGTTAAAAGAATAAACATAATTTATGTCAAAAGAATTAGTTTGAGATTCTAAAAGCATGTTTACAAAGTTGGAGGCATTAATACCTATTTGATGTTTAAATATCTTTTCTTGTGCATAGTTATTGTGTGTTAAAATTAAATTTGAAAGAAAAATAATTGTTATATATTTATACATTTTCTTTTTTTGTTAAATTCCATGCTCCAGTATAATTAATTAGCAATGCTTCTAAATCTTCAATAAAATCCATGTAATAAACATCGGTGTTTTCAGAACTACCATCTTTATATATGATAAAAACTTCAAATGCATCGTTATTATTTTGATATTCTAAATCTCCTATTTTAAAGTCATTATAAAAAACTTCTACGTCTATAAATGTATTAATCTGTGTTGCAGTAAGCTCATCGTTAAGTGCGAATAGTTTTTCCGCATCGCATTTAAAAGGAAAAGATAGTTTATCGTAGCTAATTTCTCCTGTTATAGATTTAATATATTCTGCGACATCATCATCAAACAGATTTTCATAATCCGAATTAACAATAGAAATATCGGTAGATAAAGTAAAATTATTAACACCATTATTAGCACACTGTAATTCAAAATGAAATTTTGTGTCAGTTTCTTTATTTGCTGTAATAGTAAAATTATAAGGTTTAACTGTTAAGTCAATATTAACATCAATTGGAATTGAAAAATTACTATTATTGTAGCTAATATTTTTCGCATTCAAATTAATAATTTCTATATTATCTATTTTCAAATCTATTTGTAAAGAAGTAGGTAACCAAAATTGCTCATCTTCAAAAGTTACATACTGGTCGTTGTACGAATTAAAAGTTAATATAACATTATTCTCATTATTGTTTCTTTCAGAAGGAAACTCAAGAATAATTTTGTTTGTAGGACTGTTACTTTTGCTCCATGTTTCTGTAACTGCATTCCAAGTATATGTACCTACATGAGATAAAAAATTAAATCGTCTATTATCTTCTATATAATCATAATCAATGTAGGTGTCCAGTTCTTCAACTATAGCTTCGATCCAGTCCTCATTTATTACTTCGCCGTTTTGCATATTAATAAAGTTCGTAATTGCAGTAATAGCATCACCATCTTTCAGGTTTACAATACAATCAAATACTCCATCAAAACTGTTTGCAATGTCTTCTTTGTCTTCTGATACTTCTGTTTGATAATCGTTATCATCATCCTCTTCTTTTTTGCATTGCACAAATAAATTGCTAAGCAAAAATAATGTTACAACTACAAAAATTAAATTTCTTTTTTTCATGATTTTAAAAATTAAAATGGTTAATAATTACTATAGAACATTAGTTTTAAAATGTAAATATA
>JAOZTW010000343.1:1896-5954 GCA_029938985.1 Bacteroidales bacterium
TATATTGTTTTTTTTACTCTACTATTTCAAACTCTACTCTGCGGTTTTTTGCTCTTCCTTCTTTGGTGTCGTTTGTTTCTATTGGTTCTTTTTCTCCTCTTCCTTCGTAGCTTAGTTTGTTTTTGTCTATTCCTTTGGTAGTTATATAATCCGACACCGTTTTTGCTCTTTGTTCTGACAACTTGGTGTTTGTTTCCGAAGTTCCTACATTATCTGTGTGTCCGCTGATGTTCATATTTATCCAGTCCGCTTTTTTCATAAGCTCTATAACTTCGTCTATTATTTTGTTTGATTCCTGTTTTAATACCGCTTTATTGGTTTCAAAAGTTATTGTTTGGAACATTATTTTTTTACCAACAACGTCTTGTCCGTTATCAATAAGTTCTATAATTTCGGAAATAGTATAATATTCTTTCTCTTCTGCAATAACAGGTTCTTGAGTTGGAGTTGGATTAACAAATGGAGACTCAGATTCTTCTTTTGGATTACTCGTAAAAAAACTATTTACAATACTCACTCCCTTGTTTGCCATTGGCATGGCTCGTTTTATTATTCTCGAAACTGGCACCATTAGTGTTACGCTAAATTCTAAACCAACAGATTTTCGAGTTCCCGAAATTGTATATGGGTCTATATTTAATCCTTCGGCTCTGCCTGAGAGTTCTTGCGAACTCCAAGTGTTTGTTAAACCGTAGTTGTATGCTATTTCGGCACACAAATAAGCATTCAGACTTGTAAACGATTGACTTTTAACTCCAATTCCTGTACGCAAAGCCAAAGAGCTATTCGAAATATTAGCCTTAGATACTTCTGTTTCGTATCTATCAAGAGTAATTTTACCTCCTCTATATAGCGATAGCGATGTTCCTGCAAGCAAATATGGATACATATTTCCTACTCTAAAAGTATAAACCAAAGGCAGATTAAAATCTATTGCTTTAAGTTTCATTTTATAATTAGTTCCATCTGTTATTTTTACACCTTTTCCTATCAATAATATGTCGGGTTTAAAACTAATTGCTGGTGTTAAAAAAACTTCTGCCGATAGCCCAAATAG
The DNA here is from genome assembly GCA_029938985.1 of Bacteroidales bacterium. Lineage (GTDB taxonomy): Bacteria > Bacteroidota > Bacteroidia > Bacteroidales > JAOZQN01 > JAOZQN01. The sequence goes on from JAOZTW010000343.1 coordinate 2,954, forward strand.
GGTTCTCAGATATGGCGAATATTTGTAGGTCGCATATTCGGGTTTAGAATACCTCATGTCTGCAAAATTAATTCCTCGCTTTATACCGAGCGAAAATTTTTGTCCAGGCGGATTACTAATTATAGTATTCTTTTGGTCAAAATTATTAACCATAGTATCTTGCTGTGCAATTGCTGTGGAAAAGCAAATTATTAGAAATAATATTATTATATTTTTTTTCATTTTAAATTATTTTATAAATTAAATTTATGAATTAACACCTTGTCTATAAATGGGTACATAACAAACTATAATAGTAAGATTCAATTAAATATAAAAGTTTGTCTAAATTATTTATCTATTACTTTCCAATTTTTCCATTTTTCTTCTATATTTTTACTTACATTAATTTGTGGTGTTTGCTCATATTTGTTCATAATAACAGAGTTTGTAGCCACCTCTTCAATTACTTTTTCAGTAAATTTGGAGAATGATATTTTTCCTTTTGATTCTTGTAAATTTTTAAATAAATAATAAGAAAACATACCATGTTTTTGTTCTTCGTTAGCCTTGGCAACCTGTACTTCTGAAGTTGCTGCAAATATTAATAAATTGTTATTTAATAGAGCTTTATTCGGAGTAAGTTTTATTCCACTACGAGATTTTACAATCTGTTTGTTTCTCCCACCTCCGCTAAAACAGGCATCAATAAATACTACTGTCCGTTTTGTTTCATAACTAACAATTTTTTTGTATAGTTCCGATAATTTAATACCGTCTTCAATATAATCAGCTTTTATATCAACTGGCATTAAGTATGCGTCTGCATTTTTGCTTGGCAGACCGTGTCCTGCATAATAAATATAAAATTCTTTGTTTTTTGGAGCTATTGTCATTAATTTCAAAAAATTGTCTATATTTACTTTCATCATTGTCCTCGTTGCGTTTTCTAAGTAAATTATATTATTCTCAGGTATTCCAAAAGTATTTATTGCATATTGCTTAAATGTTCGGGCATCGCGCAAAGCATAATCTACATTAGATTGTATGCCACCTGCTTCAAAATAATTTTCGTTGCCAATAATTAAAGCATATCTGTTTTCTTTTTGTTTATTTGTATGTATATTTATATCAACATCAGAAACGAATTTTACTTCTTCGTTTTCTATTTCAACTTTTTTCTGGTCTTGTTTGTTGTTGTAGTTCTCTTCTCGTCTGTTTTCTGGGGCATTGTAAACATAAAATCCATTATTGTTACTACAAAAATAATAATCGCTTTTTGCTTGCCTTAAATTTTTGTCAAAATCAACCGAAATATTATTGCTATAATCAATGCAACTATTAGTGTAGCTATCAACATACAAACCTATTAGTCCTGCACTAAAAAAGCTTAAAAATATTTCCGATTTTGTTTTAGGAACATATTTGTCTTCTATTTTATTTCCCTCGTTCTCAATAGTATAATTAACAACATGTTCTTTTGGATTAAAGGCTTTCCTAAAATTAGTTTTACCAACATAGTTACCTTTTCTAATATCAACTTTACAAGGCGTTACAAGACTGGTGTCTGTTTTTCCGTTTATTGTTACACTTGCACCTTGTGGTGTAGAATTAAAATTGACAATTCCCGACTTCCCATAAAAAATAGTAGCACAGCTTGAAAAAATAAGCAACACAAAACTAAATATGTATAAATAATATTTCTTTTTCATAATTTTTATAATAATTTATTTATTAAATAATATAGTTGCAAATTAACAAAAAATGCAACTATTTTTTGTTAATTTTACTGGCATTCAGGCGACGTTATTAATTGCCATTCCCAAGCTGTTCCATCTGGCAAACACCCACTAACAACTACAATAATTGTTCTTCCATTTACTGGATTGTAATTAAAATTTAGTGTACTATTTTCTCCAACAAATCCGGGAAGTGGCGAATCACAATCGCACATTGGAGGAATAGGTGAGTTGGGATTTTCTCCTGTTCCTGTCAGCCAAGTTCCTTGCTGATAAATATCTATTCTATCTGGTGCCGAATAAGTATCATAAACAATGCTAACATTTCCTGATGTAGTGCCAAGTTGTAAGTTCGTAAAAGTCAAACCACTTGAGCCAGATACATAAGCGTTTTCACAATTAATAACAACATCAGTAATATTTATAGTTGTTTGAATCTGATTACTTATTGTGCCATCTGCATATTCTACCGAAATTATTATTTCAAAATAACCATTTTCTATATAGTCTGGTATATCAAATTCTATATAGCAATATCCATTTGCATTTTGAACAACTGTTGGTGTAACAGAATAATATCCATTTGTTGCTCCTACCACTTGTAAATGTATTATTTGAGGTTCGGAAGACGAGTTATAAATAATTGGTAATGTTAGTGTATTTCCATTATTTACTGCAATTGATGATTGACTGTTTGACAACGAATTATTGCCACTTGTAGAATTAGGAAACGAACCTCTATTAAAAGTTTCATTTGTAAAAACTAAACTATTTTGAACTGAATTCGGGTCATTAATATCAACCGTATCTGTTTTTATAGCTTTTCCTTCTAACACTATCGTTTCGTCTCCATATTTTAGGCATGCCGTAAATAATAAAACAGTTGAAATAATGAAGAACATTATTAAGTTTATTTTTTTCATGATTTTAAAAATTAAAAATGATATTTATTATTAAAAATTATTTCACAAAAATATACTCATATTTATCAAAATACAAATAAAATATGTGTGTTTTGTACAATCAACACATATTATTAGCCTGAAAATAAAAAAGTTGGAAAAATTGTTGAATCAATACAAAAAATTGTGAAATCCACACAAAAATTTGCAGAATCCACACAAAAAAAATGTGAAATACGAATGTTTTACAATTGAAATTTAGGAATGGGAGCTATTATAAAATTGGAGTTTTTTACTTAAGGTAAGTTCTATGTTTTTTTATATTTTAAATAACTAAAGTTTTTGCCTTCATATTTACCAGATTATTAGATAGTTGTAGTT
>JAOZTW010000344.1 GCA_029938985.1 Bacteroidales bacterium
AGTACAAATACAACGGCAAAGAATTTCAAGACGACTTTAATTTAGATTGGCACGATTACGGAGCAAGGTTTTACGATGCCCAAATTGGGAGATGGCATGTTGTAGACCCACTTGCGGAGAGCTATTACTCAATGAATCCATATAATTATGTTGCAAACAACCCTATTATGTTACAGGGTTTGTTCATGAAAAAAATAAGCCTTAATTAAGCCGCTGTTTTTCTTTAAATTAATAATTTATTTTTTGTTGAACAAAAACGAATAATCAAACATCATCAATTATAATAATTTGAAAATAAGCTTCTTATTTTCTGATTTTATTTTTTATGAACAAACCCTGTATATTGAAGGAAAAAGAACAGGAAAATGGAAATTTTTTCATACTACATGACAACTTGAATGTGTAGGAAAATTTGTTCCCTCGTACTATACAATTCAACTTGTTAGTTTTTCAGATTTTACATTTGAAGTACTTGATGAAAATAATAATAAAATTGAAGAAGATAAATATACTTACCAAGTAAATGAACACTTATTTTATATAAAGAATGAAGCAGAAAGATTTAGTATGCCTTGTAAAGTATTTTTCAAAGATGGAACTTGGAAGTACTGGAACAGTGATGGAGTTTTGATAAAAAAAGAAAAATATGATGATAGACATCTTATTGAAAGTAAGAAATATTAATTCAATTTTTTTGCTCCAAGTAAGTACCCATACAAAAGTTTTTACACATTTGTATTTCTTTATTCTATTGGTTTGTAATCAAATAATTGTATCATTTCTTACTTAGTGAAAAAGAAAAAATAACGAACCCCCACTCTACTTGTTTATTTTGCCCTTTTAAAATTTTAAAAAGTCATTAAATAGCTCACTATTTGCAGATTTGTTTAAATAATAGAAGAACAAAAAAACGGCGTATCCTGGAGTTCCTTATTATTTCATTTGCACTAATATAAAATTGACATAAAAATCACCAATTGGTTTTTGCTTTAAATTATCCATCTAACTACTTCAAAAGCTTCTGCATATCTTGCCCCCATTTGTCCGCCTCTTGTTCGCATAATACTTTTTATAAATTCCTCGTTCACATAATTTCTACTCAATTGAGCAATATATTTTTTTAAAGATTCTATTTTCAAATTAACTTCATTTTCGTTTAACATAATAAACGAATTTGTGGTAAACGACAAATTATTCCAAGGAATTTCGTAACCAAGAATAGTTATTTTTTTAAACGCTCTAAATCCCTCGTTACATATCACTTGATGATCTTGATGAGTATCGTTTTTAGAAGGTAAAAATACAATATCTGGTTTTATAATTTTGGAAAACCCTATAATATCATCTAATATTTTCTGACGATATTCGGGAAACTCTCTCACTTTGTACGCCAATATTTCAACGTTTTTTTTGGGCACACCCAAAATGTCCATTGCTTCATACATATTTTTGCGATTAATATCTCTATCAAATTCAGCAGGAACAGAGTCTTCTGCTGCAGAGAATGCTATCGAAAAAATTTCGTTGCCATTTTTAGCAAATTTTGCTATTGAGCCACCACAGCCAAATTCTGCGTCGTCGGTATGTGGGGCCAAAATTAAAATACGTGATTTTTTACTTATCATTATTTATCATATTAATAAATTCCATGCCCAAAATACTTTGGGCTTTAGAATTGTTTATTTGTTTTAACAGTTTTGTATAAAATTTTATTACTCCAGGATATATATCTTCGTCATAAAAATTATTGTGCCACAACAAAGTAAATATTCCATTAAATTTTTTGATTTCCCTTATTAATTCAAACACCGAATCTGTTGCCTCTTGATATGATAATTTCCTGTAGTTTAAAATTGTTGTATCCATCATATTAAGTGGAATTTCCCATGTGTCAATAATTCTATTATTCTCAAAATCATACAATTTAAAAGGCAAACAATAAGAATTTCTAAAGCCCTCGTGTGCCGCAAAACCAAGTGTGCTGTCGTATTGCAAATTGGTTTTTTCCTGAATTTTAATAGTTGTTATGTGTTCGTATTTTAAAAAATGCTGACGAACCCCAACAATTTTTTGAGAACTTACTTTTTGCAATTTCTTTTTAATATCCTGCATTTTTTCTGTATTTTTTGCACTGCCCACCGTTCCATGCAAAGCAATTTCACAACCTTCATTTATCAAAAAAATTATAATATTTTTAATTTTTTTATCCTCAAATGTATATCTGGAATCTTTGTGTAGCTTGTCTTTGTGTAGGAAAAAAAATACAGATTTAAAATTATTTTCTCGTTCAATATTTCGCATCAAATCAAAAGACCAATCAGGGTTTCGTTTGTCAAAAATATTTATAAAATGAAAAAAATATTTTATCATCAATTTAAAAACTGTTTTTTTATGAATATTTGTTTTGCTTAATCCCAAAAATTGTTTCACTTTCAAAATAACTTCAAAAATATCGTAAGTATTTATTCTATCGATATCATGAGTTAGCATAAAACCATAATTTTCAAATAATTGTTTCTTTTGAAATTTAATTTTATTTCTTTCACAAAATTTTGAAATTCCATTAGAAATTATTTCAAAATAATAATTTACAATAGGTTTTTTCACAAAGCACAACCGCTGTTGAATAGAATTTTTGTAAGGAAAACGGTCTAAAAAATCTTTTTCTTTTGACACATATTCTTGATAGCCTGAAAGTAAATAAAACGAAGATTTTAATAAATCGTGTTCAAAAATAAGATTTGAATTTTGAAAACTGAAAAATTCATCTGCCTCAAGCGAAAAAAGAACGGGTATATTATTAATATATTTTACATTATTTTCGAAATAATCTTCATCAGAAAGAAGAAAAATAATCTTATTAGATTCATTTATAATTTCATTTTTGTTTTTTACAAACAAAAAAAGATTCCTAATTTCGTCTGTAATTTCAAAAACAAAATTCAAATGAAAAAATATATAATCTAATTGGTTTTTATTTAAAAAAAAGTTCAAGTTAGTTTATTATTATCAGTTTAGTGAAAAAGAAAAAAAATCAAGAACAAAATTATAAATTTTTCTTAAAATAAAAAGAAAAACTATATATATATACTGAAAAGTCGAGAAAACTTTTCAGTAATATTAAAAACATACAATTTGCTGTTCAATTTGCCGTAATACACTCGGCACTAAATTCGTTGCCTCCTCTATTGTCTTTACTATCTGATTATTACAAATATAAGACTGGTGAACTTATTTCATGCCCTGTCTTTACAACATATTTTGCATATAAAATTGACATAAAAAAACAACGTATTTGTATTTATTTCAGTAATATACAGAATAGTTGGAAAAACTGCTTGTCTAAATATTAAAAACTGATTAATAAAAATCAATAAAATTGCTTATTGCCATGAAAATCAAACAGATAAATATTGCAAAAAAGTTTTCCCGACTTTTCAGTATATATAATAATTAATTTTGTAAATTTGCATTTAATATTTTGGCGTTTTTCACGAGTGTCAAGTTCAAGGCTTTTTTGAAATATTAGAATTAAAGTTTACTTTTGTAAATGAACATTTTAATATTTCAAAAGTAACGAAGAAATTGATACTAGAGAAAAACGCCAATATTTGTTTATAAAAACAGAAAAATAGCTGTACTGGCAAACAAAAATATGAAACATACTAAAGCTTGGCAAAAAAGAATAAAATAAATATGTCGTATTCATTAATAAAAGTAACAAGTTATTATAAAAATTTCATTAGCAGTTATTATAACAAAAACACTGATATAATAGATAAATCTTATAATGAACAATATAAACATCTTATGTATCAGTCAAATGCTTGGGCCGATTTTTATTCTAAAGGTTTAGAACGCTTAGGAGTAAAGGCATCTGAAATTGTACATAATGCCTATTATTTGCAAAACAGATGGGCTAAAGAAAATGGAGTTTCTGAAAAAGGGGTGAAATTGATTTTTGAACAATTAAAAAAAATGCAACCTACTGTAGTTTGGTTTCAAGACAGTTTGACGTTTAATGGACAGTTAATTAAAGAATTGAAAAATTATGTTAAATCAATAAAACTTGTTATTGGTAATTCTTGTGCTCCTTATTCTAAAGAGCATTTAAAAAATTTTAAAGAATTTGATTTTATAACCACCTGTTCGCCTGGTTTTAAAACGGTATTTGAAAACAATGGTTTAAAAACCTTGTTGTTATATCAAGCTTTTGATGCCGAAATTATTAAAAGAATAGATTTGAAACCTGAAAATAAAAAACCTGAAATTAATTTTATAGGCAATATACTCAGCGGTTTAGATGGACACAACGAACGACAAACTTTTTTGGAGAAGATTTTGGAATACGAAATTAATCTAAATTATTATGGTATAATTTCTAATGTGGAATATATTGATATTTTGAAAAAACAAATTGTTTATATATTTTCGCAGGCAGTGCTTAAAACAAAATTAACTCCCTATTTTAAAAACTCCGATCTTTTTAGAAAAGGACAGTTTTTTTTATCATTGCCTAAAAAAAATAAAATATCTGAAAAATTGAAACTCGCACAACAAGCTCCCGTTTTTGGTTTAGAAATGTTTCAAGTGGTGGCAAATTCTGCTATTGGACTTAATATTCATGGCGACAAAGCTGGTGATTATGCCGCAAATATGCGATTGTTTGAAACAGCTGGTGTTGCCACCTGTTTACTTACCGACCATAAAAAAAATATTAGAGATTTGTTTGAATTAGACAGCGAAATTGTAACTTTTAAATCGGTAGAAGAATGCTTGGAGAAAGCCAAATGGTTATTGGATAATCCTCAAAAAATGAACTCCATAGCCAAAGCTGGACAAGAACGAGTTTTAAAACAACATAACTACAATCTAAGGGCAGAAGAATTAAATAACTTTATTTTAAAACAATTTTAATTTTTTTTTTTTAATAGTTTTTTTTTACTAATTTTGTGCTTTATAATCAATTTTTGGCATTTTGCATAAATGCAAATTACTGCGTTATTTTGATTATTTTAAAATCCTCATTTACAATAAGTAAACTGCGGTATTTAAAAAATTAAAATGCCTTGTACTTTACACTTATGAAAAAAGTCCAGTTTTTACACCAACTTTAATATCAAAAAAAATGATAGATATTTCTTTACGAGCTTCAAAAATAAAAATGTTCTTTGCAATAACTTTTGCTATATTTATTTTTACATTAGGTTACTCTATTTTTGATGGTATTGAATACAACACTATTACATTAATTGTATCTGGCATAGCCTTATTGATTTATATAAGTTTACACATACTTAAGTTAAACTATTTTTATTTGCAAAACGACATAAAAAATATTAATATCCGATTTTATAACCCCCATCCTTTTTTTAGAAATTACAAACAATTTCAAATTCCTATTTCGTATTTTGTAGATTACAAAATTGAAAAATCTTTTTTTGGATATCGCCAACAGATTGTTTTTAAAGCTAAAACAAAAAAAGGAATTACCGACTATCCGAGAATAAGTATTTCTGCATTAAACAAAGCCGAAAAATCACAACTTATTAGCATTTTAAATAAATTGAAAAAATAAATAATATTTGAAAAATGAAATTGTAAATCTTCTGTAATTTTGTTAAGTTTTAAAGCTAAGTTTTGGTAGTGTAATTTGCTAAATGAAAATAAAAAACGTACAACTTGCTTGTTTATTTTGCTCTTTTCAAAAAATTAAGAAGTCATTAAATAAATGTGATTTTATAAGTTTCGTTGTATTAATCATCGTGTTTTTCATATAAACAAAAATTCGGCATGTTTCATTTATGAAAATGCCCAAAATTATCAGCTCCGTTACTACAACATTATTAATCATTAATTTTTTTCGGTATTAATTTTGGGTATCAAATTATCAAATTATAATCTAAAGTTTTTGCTTTCATAATAATATAATTATCAAACAGTTGTAA
>JAOZTW010000345.1 GCA_029938985.1 Bacteroidales bacterium
TAGATTAAAGAAATACAAATGTGTAAAAACTTTTGTATGGGTACTTACCTACCAAAAGTTAAACCATTTTTTCATGAAAAATTTGTTCCTATTTTTGATTATTATTTCAAGTTTTTATTCTTATGCCAACAGATTAGATAGTCTTATTGCTGTGCTTGCCACAAATCCTGTGGAAACAAAACATATTGTTTTACATGAAATTGGTATTGAATATTATAAATTGTCAAAACACAATGAAGCAATGGTTTACTTTAATAAAGCATTAACAATCAACAAAAAAAAAGATAATACACAAGCTGTAATCGAAAATTATTATTATATTGCATTAATATATTCTACTTTTGGTGATATAAAAAAATCGTTAAATAACAGTTTTATCGCTTTAAAATTAACAGCACAAACAGAAAACACCAAAAAACGAGAATGTATTTTGTTGAGTTTAATTGGAACTAATTTTTCAATGCTAAATGATACTCTTAAATCACAAAAATATTTACTAAACGCCGTAGAAATTGCCACGGATTCGGGATATGAATATGAATTAGCTTACGCATCTAATATTTTAGGAACTGTGGCTCCCAACAATTCGGACGAGTCGTATAATTATTTTATAAAAGCACGAAAAATTGCAAAAAAGTTAAATAATACCAAGCTTTTAACAACAGTAAATAGTAATTTAGGAGCGTTTTATATGGGAAAAAATGATTACAAAAAAGCAATGCCATACTTCTCCACAGCTTTAAAATTAATAGATTCCAAAAATTATAAAATGCGTTCTGGATTATTAATAAATTTGGGGGGCTGTAAATTTGAATTAAAAATGTATGCAGAAAGTATCAAGGATTTAAAAAAAGCACTTAATATTTCCATAGAAAATGAATTAATAAGAGAGCAAACATTTGCTTCTCACAGCCTGTCTGATTGTTATGAAAAATTGCAAAAACACAAGCAAGCCCTGAAATATTATAAATTATTTAAGGAAACCTCCGATGATTTTGATGGTAGAAAAATAGCCGTTGAAACATCTGAAATGGAAATGCAATTTATTTTTGAGAAACAACAATTGACCGATAGTCTAAAATGGATGCAACGACAAGAAAGAAATCTTGCAAAAGTAAAAAGTAGAGAAAATTGGTTGTTTTTTCTTGTAATAATATTATTTATACTGGTATTATTTTCCATAATAATTTTTATTCAAAAAAAACAGACACTAACAAGTAACAAGCAATTGGTACAACGAAATTTAGAACTAATAAATTTTGAAAAACAATTCAAAATTCAAAAAAAAACAATGCAAAAATCTTTGCAAGTAACAATAAAAGATAAACAAAAAAAATACTCCAGTTCTTCTTTATCCAAAAATCAAAAGAATGACTTAATGAATAATATTATTGCTTTAATGGAAGAGCAAAAAATATTTACTAACAAACAAATTACTTTAGGTTTGTTAGCCGAAATGTTGGGAACAAATAAAAATTATATTTCACAAGTATTAAACAGTTCTTTTAAAAAAAATTTTGCCAATTTTATTAATGAATACAGAGTAAAAGAAGCAAGAATACAATTAAGCAATCCCCAAAATAAAAATTTAACAATAGAATCAATAGCGCACCAAGTAGGGTTTAGGTCTAAATCTACTTTTAATGCTGTATTTAAAAACCATACAGGTATCACTCCAAGCTTTTTTATGAAATCTATTACAAAAAAATAAACAAATATGTCTTAAAACATGAATTAGAGTATAAATTCATGTATTCAGACATGTTTGATTTGCATAATAATACATCTAATAATACTTTTGTAAAATATTATTAACGAATTGAAAAAAATAAGTTCGGAAACTGTTAGATTAGTTTTCTAATTTAGGAATAAAAAAAAAATAATGATAATAATTTATTTGAAATTTTTATTTATTTTCTATAAATAGTGAAACAATAACATAGATTCAGAAAATATTTTTTGACAATACCTAAAAAATAAAATACAGTTTTTTTATTTTCACAAATCAATTTTATTATTTAATTTTTTAACAAATTTATTATTATGACAAAAAAAGTTTTTTTATTAGGTTTTCTTATGCTAACAATAGTTTTTTTAACTAATACAAAATTATACGCACAAGAATGGACGCAGAAAGATAATATGCCATTTGCTCGTACTCAAGCTATGGCTTTTTCAATAGGTTCAAAAGGTTATTTTGTAGGAGGCGTGAACGATGACATATCAAACTCAAACGAGTTGTGGGAGTGGGATGCTACTACTGAAATATGGACTCAGAAAGCCGATTTGACAAACAATATTGTATCGGGAGTTGCATTTTCTATAGGTAATAAGGGATATATAACTGCAGGATATGGAAGTGAATTTTACACCGATTTGTTGGAATGGAATCAAGCTACCGATACATGGTCTGCCAAAAGTAGTTTACCAGTAGCAAGAGCACAGGCTTCTGTTTTTATAATAGGAACAAAAGTATATCTTGTGGGTGGTTTTGACGAAAATTATAATTCCTTAAATGAAATGTGGGAATGGGAGCAAACAACAGATACTTGGACACAAAAAACTGATTTACCAGAAGCTATTTTTGGAGTAGCAGCTTTTGCAATAGGAACAAAAGGTTATTTTATTGGTGGAGTTTCGGGAACATCACCTACTAATAAATTATGGGAGTGGACACAAGAAACTAATTCTTGGGAGCAAAAAGAGAATATTCCAGTAGCAAGAGTGGGAGCAGTTTCGTTGTCTATTGAAGACCGAAGATTTATTGCAACAGGCGAATCCACCTCCTCGTATCTAAAAGATTTATGGGAGTGGGACGTATCAACAGAAAACTGGATACAAAGAACAGACTTACCTGCCTCTTATAGAGCCAGAAGCTGTGCTTTTACTATTGATAATAAGGGATATATTCTTGGTGGAGCAAAAGGATCTGATGTAGTAGACGTATTAAACGAAATGTGGGAATTGCAAATTGAAGCAACTGAAATTAACGACATTAGAAAATCTACTAATAATATTAAAATATTTCCAAATCCAAGTTCTAACAATTTTAACATTCAATTCAATAAAGATTACGAAAACATTGATATAAAAATAATAGATTTAGCAGGAAGAAATGTATATTCCGAAAAAACAAACATATCAAATAATAATGATATGGTTAATATAAATATAGAAAATTTGCCAAAAGGTATTTATATGATTAATATAAAAACAGAAAAAGAATATTTTTTAGAAAAACTTATAATTCAATAAGAAATTGGCTTCACGTAAAGTTGAAGACTGTCAGTTAGTTTTAATAAGGGATTGTTAAATAATAAGTTTCTGATTTGTACAAATTAGTTTATTCTTTTAAGACAGAAAAAGTATAAAATAATAATAACAAAACTGGAAGTTATTTTTCTACAATCCCTAAGGCATACAGGGTTTGTTCATAAAAAAAGTAGCCCCAAGTTTCAGCTTGGAGAATCAACGAATAGGCTACCAATCAAGTAATTTGCATAAAGTGTCTACGACTATTCTACGTTTCTCCAAGCAGGAGCTTGGAGTTACATTTATGTTTTTAAAACTTTGTTTTTTTTAATAATGATTTGGCTACCCACTTAAAGTTGAACAAAAAAAAACTTTGCCAAAGTTTGGAACTTTGGCAAAGTTGTGGCTATCACGAATATACTGCGAGTTACAACTTTGTCAAAGTTAAAAAACTTTGACAAAGCAGAAAATTTATAATTATTAAATCCAACTTTACGTGGGTAGCCTGATTTTTATATTTAGTTTTTAAGGTGCAAACCAATTCTTAATTCCTAATTCTTTTATTCAAACTTAGTTTGAATTTCTTCGTATTTCAAAATAGAAATTATTTGTTTGCCGTCTGGCGTATAGTTTGGCGATTGGGTTGCAAATAATTTATCAATTAAAGCTCTCATTTCAATACTGTTGAGTTGAATATTTTTATTGATAGCCGCAGATTTGGCAAGCGAAATTATAATTTTATTTTTAAGTTCCGATTTAATATTTATTTCATACTGTTTTGTTCGTTCTATAAAATCCTCAATTATTGCAACCGCTTTACTTGCATCTATAAATGTAGGAATTGCTGTTATTTTATACATTAAATTGTCTGTTTTTTCAAATTTAAAACCAATTGATAACAATTCGTTGTATATATTATTGAAAATTATTAATTCTTCGGTTGTAAAACTAACATTTATAGGAAAAAGAGTATGTTGTGAGTTTTCAAAAGTAGTTTGAATTTTTAAATCAAATTTATCATACAAAATCCGTTCATGAGCTCGTTTTTGATCTATAAACATTAAGCCAGATTTTACTGTTGTAACAATATATTTATTTTTAAGACTCATAATATTAGGAGTCTGTACAGTCGGATTTATTTTTGGGTCTTCAAAATCTGTTTGTTTATTTTTGATTATTTCAAAAGCATTATCCCAGTTTTCTAAATCATTACTTTCTTTTTTGTAAGAAGAAATTTTTTCATGATAATTTAATGGTTTGTTTGTGTCTTCTTTATCAAAAGGATTGTAATTAGGATTTATTTCAACTTCGGGAATTTTAAATTCGGTGTTTTTTTTATCGTGAGGCACTTCAACATAGCCATCGGTATCAAAATCTATTGACGGCACAACATTATGTTTCGACAAAGTATTTTTTATTGAAGTAAGCAATATTTGAAAAATAGAATTACTGTCTTCAAAGTTTATTTCTGTTTTGGTAGGATGAATATTTACATCAATCAAATGGGTACCTATTTCAAAAAATATAAAATAACTTGGTTTTACTCCGTTTGGCAATAAATTACTGTATGCCAAACTAATTGCTTTATTAAAATACGAACTTTTCATAAATCTATTATTAACAAAAAAGAATTGTTCGCCAGTTTTCTTTTTCGCCATTTCGGGTTTTCCAATATATCCAAATATTGTAACAATACTCGTTTTGTTTGAAGTAGAAATTAATTGTTTATTAATTTTATTTTCAAACAAATCAATTAGTCGCTGTTTTAGTTTTACGGCAGGTAATCTATAAACGGTTAAATTATTGTGTTGTAAGGTAAACGATATTTCGGGGTGAGCAATAACAATTCTTTTAAACTCTGCAATTATATGGCGTAGTTCTGTGGAGTCTGATTTTAAAAAACGGCGACGTGCTGGAACATTAAAAAACAAATTCTTTATAGAAAACACACTACCTGTTTTGCAAGCAACATCGTTTTGAGACACAAATTCGGAACCCTTAATAGATATTTGAGTACCAATTTCGTCGTTCTCTCTTTTTGTTTTCAATTGTACATGAGCAATTGAAGCAATTGAAGCAAGTGCTTCGCCCCTAAATCCTTTGGTATGAATATCAAATAAATCTTCGGCAGTAGATATTTTTGAAGTTGAATGCCGTTCAAAAGCAACTCTTGCATCTGTTTCGGACATGCCACTGCCATCGTCAATAATTTGAATTAATGTTTTTCCAGCATCTTTTATATTTACTGTAATATTTTTACTTTGAGCATCTACTGCATTTTCTACAAGTTCTTTAACTACTGATGCAGGGCGTTGGATAACCTCGCCAGCAGCTATTTGGTTTGCTATTGAATCGGGTAATATTTTTATGCAGTCAATCATATTATTGTGGTTTTAGAATATCAATTTTGCAAAGTTCCTATTTTTTTTGAGAAATACAAATTTTCTACATTAAATAATAATAATATCTTTGCACACTTTTTTCAATTAAGAATTAGGAATTAAGAATTAGGAATTAGGAATTAAGAATTAGGAATTAAAAAATTTACACTCTAAAATACAATTATTTATAAAAATTGTTGTTAAAAAATAAAGTTTTCCAACATAATAATATTTATGGAACAATAATTTATAAAATTAGATTATTAACTAAAGTTTTTGCTTTCATTTTATATTGATTATCAATAATATATAAAA
>JAOZTW010000346.1 GCA_029938985.1 Bacteroidales bacterium
TATTGGCAATATAGCCCTATTTTTTATTAACCAACACTGTTATGTAGGGACTACCGATTTTCAACTATTAAAACAACAAAAAGCAGTGCTATAATAAAAGCTGAAATTGCATATATTTTTGCTTTTATTTTCATCTACCACTATGTAATTTTTATTCCAACAATCAAAGTGTCGTCTATTTGATTATTTTCTCCTTGCCATTTGTCAAGTGTGGTTGTTAAAATTTGCTTTTGTTCCTGCATAGGTTTTTCCGAAATTGCAAGCAAAAGTTGTTTAAATCGCTTAGTATTAAATTTTCTTGTTTTTATATCGTTACCTCCAAATTGATCTGCATATCCATCTGAGAAAAAATAAAAAACATCATCTTTCTCAATATTAATTTTGTAGTTTGTAAATGGTCGTTCTTTAAAATAAATACCAATAGGCTGTTTGTCCGCTTTTATTTCGTACAAATGTTTATCTGTTTTTGAGGTATTTATATCAAATATTTTTAATTGTTCAAAATCTGGAATAGTATTACGAATATTTTTCTCATCAATAAAATTAAAGATTGTTTTTGAACCTTTGTCTCTTATTAAAAACAATGGATTGTTAGCTCCCGAATATTGCATAATTTTTGTTTCTATATCAATAATTGCAAGCGAAATATCCATACCGTCTCTTGTATCATTTTCTTTACCTGTTTGTTGCAAAGATGTTTTTACCTGTGTTCGCAAATCCTCTAATACTTGGCTTGCTGTTGTAACATCTTCTTTTCTAACAATTTCGTTTAACAATGCTATTCCGAGCATACTAACAAAAGCACCAGGCACACCATGTCCAGTACAATCTGCGGCTACCAAAATAATTGTATTATTTATTTTTTTCAAATAATAAAAATCACCACTAATAATATCTTTTGGTTTAAAAAATATAAAATGATTTGGAATTATTGTATCAATAAATGTTTTTGTGGGTAAAATCGCATTTTGTATATTTTTTGCATAATTTATACTATCGGTAATTTGTTCGTTTTGTGTCAATATTTTGTCGTGTTGTTCAACTACTTCGGCAGTTCGCTTTTTTACTTCTTGCGACAAAATTCTTTTTTGTCGTGTCAAGTTACGTTCCCTTAATTTTATAAATAGTATAATTGAAACAACAATTATTAAACCTGCAATAATTCTAAACCACCAAGTTTGCCAAACTGGAGGTACAATAATAATTTTTAGAGTTTTAATTTCTTTGCTCCATATACCATCTGAATTTGAGGATTTTATTTCAAAATAATATTCTCCAGGACTAAGATTTGTATAGGACACAAAATGTCTGTTTTCAACCATATTCCAATCCGTCTCAAAATTTCTTAATCTATAAGAATATTTATTTTGTTTGGGATTAGAATAGTGAAGACCAGCAAATTCAAAAGAAAAAACTTTTTCTGAATAATTAATTCTTATCTCTTCTGTATTAATAATACTTTTGTATGTAAAATATTCATTGTCAACAATTATTACATCGTTTGTTGCATTTTCATTTAAAGTATTTGAGTTGAAAATATTAACTTTTTTGGCAAAAATATTAAATTTTGTAATTAACACATCTGGAGGAATTGTGTTGTATTTTATACTATCTGGGTGAAATATATTTAAACCATTTACTCCCGCAACAAACATTTTTCCACTTCTACCAGCATGAAAAGCACCACCATTAAATTCAATACTTTGAAGTCCATCGTCGTCAGTAAAATTCACAAATGTATTTTGTTTGTAATCAAATTTTGATAATCCATAATTAGTAGAAAGCCAGTATATTGATTTGTCTTTTTCTGGTAAAATGCCATAAATAGTATTATTTGGTAGTCCATCGTTGGTTGTGAAATGTACAAAATTATCTGTTCCAGGATTAAACTTTTCCAATCCTGCATTTGTAGCTATCCAAAGATTGTTTTGTTCGTCTTCTCGTATCGAGAAAACATGATTGTCAATAATTGAATTATAGTTGTTTTGTTCATTTATATAATGTTTAAATTGCTGTGTTTCAGTATTAAATTTATTTAAACCTCCTCCATAAGTACCAAACCAGATTATTCCATTGTGGTCTTCAAAAATACAAGAATAAATTAAATTATTGGAAATTGAATTAGAATTATTTTCATCGTAAACATAGCTTTTGAATGTTTTTTTGGCTCTGTCAAATAAACTTAATCCGTTAGTAGTTCCAAACCACAAATTATTTTTAGAGTCCTCATAAACTACTCTTACCGAGTTAGATGAAATGGTAGTTGTATCATTCAAATCAGAAGTGTAATGAATAAATTTGGAAGTTTTTTTATTAAAACAATCTACTCCACCACCATCTGTACCAAACCAAAGCAAGCCTTTACTGTCTTGATAAATCTCTCTAACTGTGTTGTTCGACAGGCTGTTGTTATCTTGTGGATTGTTCAAATAGTGTGTAAAATTTCCATTTTTAGGATTGTACCTATTTACGCCTTGCGAATTAGTACCAACCCAAACCTCGCCATCTGAATCTTCAAATATTGACCACACAAAATTTTCGGATAAACTATTGCTATTATTGGGGTCTGAAATAAATAATTCAAATTTGTTGCTCGAAGGGTCGTATTTACTTAATCCTGCACCAAAAGTTCCAAACCATAACACACCATAACTATCTTGAATTATACTATTTACAGCGTTTTCAGAAATACTATTTGGCTTCAAGGGGTTGTTTGTGTATTGATAAACTTTATTTGTAGAATAATTGTATTTAAACAAGCCAGAAGCAAAAGAACCAAGCCATATATTATGTGTTTTGTCTTCAAAAATTGGTCTATTGAGTTGCACCAAACTGTTTGATGTTGTTTGTGTTTCTCTAATTATGTTTCTAAAATTATTAGTTTTTGTGTTCAATAAATCAAAACCATTTTCTGTTCCTATCCAAAAATTGTTTTTACTGTCTTTAAAAATAGATTTAATATTGTTGTTAGATATGCTATTTGTGTTTGTAGGCTTGTGTGTGAAATTTGTAAAATTATTATTAGAAGTATTATATTTTGACAAACCATTTTCTGTTCCTATCCAAATAGTGCCATCGTCGTCTGTATAAACAGCTTGTATATTGTTGTTTATTAATGAGTTTCCATCGTCTGTGTTATACGAAAAATTAATAAACTCTCCTGTCTCGTTGTTAAATTTATTTAAACCATTCTGTGTACCAATCCACAAATTGTTATGCTTGTCCTGTGCAATTGCTGTAATATAGTTATCTGATATTGACGTATTAACATCTTTTTTTTGGAAAGATAAAAAATTATCTTCTTCGGGAATATATTTATTAAGTCCGTTTTTTGTACCAAGCCATATTGTGCCTTTGTTGTCTTCAAAAAAAACAGTTACATAATTGTTCGAAATGCTGTTATTGTCAGATGTAGAGTGTTGATAATTAACAAAAAATTCATTTTCTGGAATATATTTATTTAGTCCGTTGTATGTAACAATCCATAAATTTTTGTTCTTGTCTTCAAAAATATTATTTATCCATTTTTCCGATAAAGAATTTGGGTTGTTCACATTGGGACGAAATATAGTAAAGTCATAACCATCGTATCTGTTTAAACCATCTTCGGTTGCGAACCACATAAAGCCTTGACTGTCTTGAAGTACACAATAAACCGAACTCAACGACAAACCATCTTCAATTGTTAGATGTTTAAATTTTATATCATGACTTTGAGCAATTGAAAATTGTGATATAAAAAAGATAAATATTATAAGCTTAAGTTTTTTCATTTTCAAAAAATTATATTGCAAAAATACAACCTTTTTTATATCAAAAAAAATAAAAATTATTAAAACTTCTTTTTCTAAGTAGGTAGCTGTATATAAATGTCATTTTTAAAGAGTTTATTCTTTCATTAAGTAAGTGAAAATGAAATAATAAGTAGCTCCAAGATACACCGTTTTTTTGTTTTATTAATAATTTAATAATCTGCAAATAGCGAGCTATTTAATGACTTTTAAAATTTTTAAAAGAACAAAATAAACAAGTAGATTGGTGTTAGTTATTTTTTCTTTTTCACTAAGTTCGTTTATTTTATTTTTTTATAAAGAATAAGATTATTATCTTTGCTTTTAAAAAGAATTACCTTTTTTAACTTTTAATTCACGAAGAACTTAGCAGTATGTGAACTAAATTTGCTCAAGCTGATATTGTAACTGTAGTTCCTCCCAAAAGGTGCAAAAATAAAAAGATAAATAAAAAATTGGAGTTTTGAAAAGATAGCAATTTCCTTTGAATTAGGAATTGGTAAATAAATTTACTAAAAAATAATTGGAAAGATATAAAAACATAAAATTTATAAGTTCAATCGGTATCGTTTTTTTATTGATTGTTGTATCTAATTTAGAGTTTTTTTCTATTTTAGGGATTGGATTGTTTGTCTTTTTTGGAACAAAATTCTTTTTTGAACTTGGACATAAAATTGAGATTCGAGACATTATGATATTAATTGCTGTTTTGCAATGGATTATTGGACCTGTTTTATCGTATGAGTTTATTCCTGATCACAAATTTTATTACATGGCAGTAGATATTGAAACATATATGGCTTATGTTGTTCCTGCTTCTTTTGCTTTTGCTGGAGGTCTCTATTTTCCTATTTGGAATAAAAGAATTGATGAAAATGTAATTATTGATAATATAAAAGTTTTTTTGAAAGATAATAAAAACTTTGATTTGATATTAATTGTTATAGGAAGTGTTGCAAGAATTAGTACAGATTATTTTCCTAATTCATTAAAATTTGCTGTAATATTGGTTTCAGAAATCAGATTTATTGGTTTGTATTTTTTACTTTTGAATAATAGAAAATATAAATGGATAATTATTATTATAGTTTTTTTATGGTTATTCCTATTTGCTCTTAATCATGGTATGTTTCACCAATTAATACTTTGGATTGGTTTTTTTGTTGTTATTTATTTTTTCATAATTAAACCAAATATTAGAAAAAAAGTTATTATTATTTCTTCTTTACTCGTACTTATTTTAGTTATTCAAACAGTTAAGCATCAATTCAGAAAACTATCTGGAAGCACAAATAAGACAGAATTATTTGTTAACTTAGTACAAGATAATTTTGTAGAATCCAATAATTTTGCTTCTTCTAATAATCTGGAAGCAAGCATTACTCGCATAAATCAAGGTTGGATTGTGGCACGAATAATGAGATGGACACCTGCACACGAACCTTTTGCCAACGGCGAAACAATACGAGCAAGTATTATTAATTCGCTTTTACCACGTTTTCTTGTCCCCGAAAAAACAAGTTATGGAGGTGGACGTACTAATTTTGAACGATTTACAGGAAAAAAATTGTCTAACACAACATCTATGGGACTTAGCCTTATAGGAGAAGCTTATGCTAACTATGGAGTAACAGGAGGAGCTTTTTTTCTATTTTGTTTTGGCTTTTTTATTAAATTTTATATAAATCAAATATATAGAATATCAATTAAACACCCAATATTATTACTATTTCTTCCATTACTATTTTTACAAGTTATCAAAGCAGAAACAGATTTTGCTATAATTCTAAATCATTTACTTAAAGCGAGTTTAGCTGTTTATATTGTGTTTTTTGGATTACGACGATTTTTAGGGATTAATACTTAATTTTTTTAATATACTTGAAAAAAAAATAGAATGAAATTAGTAAAATAAAAATTATACTTGCAGTTAAAAAACCACGTTTAAATTGAATATGATTAATATTCATTTTAATTTTTGAAAAAATTACAGATTTATTAGGTTTAAAATATTTTTTCATATTTTCAGTATTATAATATTCTATTTTTTTTAATCTAATACCGTTTAAGGGCTTTATTTCTATATTTGCAATTGAATTTTTAATATTTATTGTTAAATAGTTCTCCTCTTTAACTTCTCCCATGCCTGTGGCT
>JAOZTW010000347.1 GCA_029938985.1 Bacteroidales bacterium
CAAAAAGCAGAGCAAGAAAAACAAAAAGCAGAGCAAGAAAAACAAAAAGCAGAGCAAGAAAAACAAAAAGCAGAGCTAAGCTCAAAAATAATGAAACTAAAATTTATTAATAAGTTAGATAATGAAACTATTGCACAAAAATTAGAAATAACAACACAATATATTGAAAAAACATTAAATTTATAATACTGAAATACAAACAATTATTGATTTTTAAGTTGTGTTAATCTTACGCTATTGTTTTAATATGCTTTATAAAAATATGAAATAAAATTTTACTACCTTAATATTTTTTTTGTATCTTTGTATTTTGATAAATTTTAACATAACACCTAATTTTAATGAATTCAGATAAATTTCAAGCTGGTTACCTTGCCCCTTTAAACTATGACCTTTTTTTGATAGTCCCTACATAATAGTGTTGGTGTGATTATCAAATAGTTACAAGGCTGTTTTGAAATAAATAAAATCAAAATTCATTTAATAATCAAGCGATTAAAAATTTAATTTCTACCTATTTTCATCGACCAACACTGTTTTGTAGGGACTACCTATTTTTGCACAATCTACGGTGTAAAGATAAGAAATATATTTGGAACTTTTAACAATAAAATCTATTTTATTTGGGAGGTTTAAATTGTTTTTTGTATGATAGTTTAATTCGTTGGATACGAGCTACAAGCTCGCATCAGCAATGGGGGATTTTAAATAAAACTAAGTACCCATACAAAAGTTTTTACACATTTGTATTTCTTTAATAAATTGGTATATAGTTATTTAATTGTATCATTGAACCTTTGAATAATTGTATCATTCCTTATATCCTGAGTTATAAAATAGTTTCTTTTTAATTTGGAATAATTCTAAATTAAAAAGAAACTATTTTATAACTTTATATTTAATTATTTTAGCAAAAAAATACATTTACTATGAAAACAAAAATTGCATACATTATTATATTAGTATTATTTTTTTCTGTTGAACTTAATTCACAAAATGTGGTGTGTAATTGGTATCAATACTCACAAGAAAAAACAGAGGTTGTTTTAACAGACATGATTCCTGACACACAAGATAACATTATTATCTGTGGAACATTTAAAAATGAAACTCAAGGGCTTGAAACAGATAAAAAAGTTAGTAATATTTTTGTTTCAAAATTCACACATAATGGTAGTTTGATTTGGGAAAAACAAATTACTGGAAAAAATTACAAATATTTTTCTAATATTTGTAACGACTCGGAAGGTAATATTTATTTATCTGGTTATTTTAGTGATACTTGCCGTATTGAAAACGAATTTTTGGTAGCTAAAAATTACATAGACAATTTTATTATTAAATACTCTAAAACAGGAGAGTTGCTTGATATAAAACAAATATCAGGAAAATTTGTTTCTAATAAAACTTTTGTTGTGTGCGACCAACAAAACAATTTATATTTCGCTGGTAGTTTTTGTAAAAAGTTAAAAATGAATAATTTTACTGCTGATGCTAACTATAAAAGCGATATTATTGTTGTAAAGTATAATAACAAAGGAGAATTTGTAAATACAGTATGTTTGCAAGGTGATGGAAATGATGTTTTGAATGACATTAAAATTGATAATACTGATAATATTGTTATTACTGGTTCGTTTGAACAAAATTTGAATATTGAGAATAAAACCATAAACTCAAAAGGAAGAACTGATGTTTTTTTAATACAGTTTGATAATAATTTGAATACCAAAAATATTATTCAAAGTGGTAGTTACTACGAAGACTATGGACAAGCAATAACAATTGATAACAAAAATAATATTTATCTTTCTGGTTGTTTTTCGGGAGATATAAAATTTGAAAACAATTTACTGACTTCAAACGGAGTACTTGATGTTTTTGTATGCAAATATAATAATGAAACAAAATTGAAATGGTGTGATAGTTTTGGAGGTAAAGCAAATGATTATGTAAAATCGGTTACACTAAATATGCAAAATAACCTGTATGTGAGTGGTAATTTTAGAGGAGAAATAACAAAAAATATTGACGACCAATTAAACACTAATACTATAAAATCATATAATTTCACAAGCGATTATTTTATTGCAAAATACAACAACATAGGAGAATTTTTGTATATAGATAAAATTGGTGGTGCAAAACAAGATGTTTTGACCGAAACATTTACAGATATAGATAATTTTATATACATGTCGGGTAATTTTCAAGAAAATTGTATTTTTACAAACGATTCTATTAAAACCACTAACAAAAACCATTTTATGTTATCGCAACTATACGATTGTGATTTTGCTCCTAAATTAAAATTACAAAACGATACTGTAGTTCACGAAAAAAAATATACTATTGAACCACCATTAGATTTTGAAACCTATCTATGGTCAAACAACAGCACTTATGCAAAATTAACTGTAGATTCTTCGGCTACATACAAACTAACTGTGGTTGACACAATGGGCTGTATTTCTTCGGATTCTATTACTGTGGAATTAAATGATTTTTGTAATGAAATAAATTTTGATGACGAAAATAATAAAAACATATTCAAGGTAACAGTGTTTCCTATTCCAGCAACATCTTATGTTGATGTAAACATTGATAATATTAACACAACAGAAGAATTATTTGTAGAAATTTATTCTATTACAGGACAATACGTAAGTAAACACCTGTTAAACTCGCATAAAAAACAAACTACAAAAAATATAAATCTTTCAAATATAAGCAATGGAAATTATATAATGAAAATTATAAATGGAAATAATATTGTTAGTAAAGAATTTATTAAGATAAAGGAAGATTAATACTTGATTTTATACATTATTTGTATGAATAAAATTCAAAATCATGCTAAAAACAATTAAAAAATTATTATACACATATTAACACAAAAACAAAATGAAAAAAAATAATACTTTCAAACAATCTCTTGTAACAATATTTTTTGTTGCTACAATATTATTTTCTATTAGCCAGGTATTTGGGCAAAATTATATTCAAAAAGGAACAAATCAAGGGGCTGGCAATATTTATTATACTGGAGGAAATATGGGAATTGGTACAGCGAGTCCAACTAAGTTGTTAGAAGTTTCAGGCTATGGAGGTGAACCAACTATTAGGTTAACTCGGACTGGTATTGGTGCGAATTGCAAAGGAAACGAAAGTCGTAAATGGGATATAATAAATTCGGACGGATTACATTTTGCTTACGACTATTTTGACGATTGTTATACCCCTATTTCTGAAGTCTGGATGACACTAACAGAGGAAGGACAACTTGCACTTGGAACAGAAACTCCACACGCTTCTTCTATTCTACACTTAAATACTACAGACAAAGGGCTTTTAATACCAAAACTTACAAATGCACAGATGAAAGATATTGAAGCTCCCGCAAATGGTTTACTTATATACAACATAGACAAAGATGCTTTTGCGTTTTATCAAAGTGGAAGTTGGCACACTATTACAGATGCTGATGACTTAGATAATTATCTAACTATTACAGCTTTTAACAGCTCGCCAGCTGGTGGTATTACAAATTCGGATATAAATAAATGGAATACAGCTTTTGGCTGGGGGAAATCATTCCGCTTCTGGATACCTTACATCCGAAACAGACCCAATTTTTACAGAATGGGATAAAGATTATGCAGACTTAACAAATACTCCAACTTTATCAATTGCAGATTGGAACTCTGCTTACGCACAAATAAACTCACTTGATGCAAGCAAACTGGTAGCTACCAACGAAGCAGGAAATTTAATTTCTTTTGACAACGGAACAGACCAACAAGTGCTTACCACCAACAACGGACAGTTGCAATGGCAAACAATAAACATACAAACTACTGAAACCTACTGGCAACGAACAGGAAATAAAACACACTTAAAAAACATTTACGACAATATTGGAATTGGAACAAAAAACCCTGTTGAGGCTATACATATACGGAGAAAAGTTAAAGACAATGGTACAATAAAAAAAGGAGGAGCAAAAATAAGATTGGAAAATAGTTATAAAAATACAGGAGGTGGAATAGGAATTGGCGGAAAGTCAGTTTTTAAAGCATGGGAGTTGAGTAATAATGGAGCTGAATTTATGCTTAATTATGGTAATGGTAAAAAAAATAACTATGAAATGTCATCTTTATTTAGCTTTTCGAAAGAAGAAAATTCTCCTGTATTTAGTTTCAAGGGCGATAACAGTAGTTGGGGTGTTTTATACAACAATTCTAAAAATGCTAAAATGAGTAGTTTAGAATTTTTTATTGAAAAAAAAGGTATAAAAACCAATCTAATTAATTTTAACAGCAAAGGAGATATTGAAGCACAAGGAAAAATTATGGCAAATAGTTTTAGAAACTCTAATAACTCTTTTATACTAAGTAATAGTGGAAATTTAAGAATTAACACTAAAAATAAAAAAAATCCATTACATATATACAAGAACAATAAAGAGCTTATGAAAATAGACAACCAAGGAAACCTATTTACAAGAGAATTGATAGTAAAAAAAGACGGAGATTTAGAATTTCCAGATTATGTATTTGCACCTGAATACGAACTATTACCACTTTATGAATTAGAAACATATATAAACACCAACCAGCACCTACCAGAAATACCTACAGCCGAAGAAGTAGAGAAAAACGGTATAGCAGTAGGAACAATGAATGTGCAATTGTTAAAAAAAGTAGAAGAGCTTACTCTATACACAATAGAACAACAAAAACAAATTGATGAACAAGACAAACAAATTAATGAATTAAAAAAACTAGCAGAAAGTTTAATAAATACAAATCAAAAATAAAATGAAAAAAACAATATTTATTTTTATATTATTATTTTTAATTGCAAGCTATGCTTACACACAAGAGAATAAACTTAATAGTAATAAGTTTGATTTCTCTAAAAATCCAAAAGCAATAAAATTAGATAGTACATTGAAACGAAGCAATGAAACAAGACAAGTTTTTATTTGTAATGATATTAACAACAACTTGGAAACGTTGAAAGATTCAATAAAATCCAATTTTAAGAATTCAAAAAATTTGTCTCATGTTAATGAGTCTGGGTCTCCTATTTCTATTATGCCTGCACCAACAGCAAAAAGCTTTGTTAGGCAGAGCACAGAAACAGCCGATTTATATACAGGTAAAGTAAATGTTAATATTCCCATATATTCATTAGCTTCAAGAAGTATTCAAGTTCCTATAACGTTAAATTATAGTTCTTCTGGTGTTAAAGTAGATGAAATAGCAAGCTGGGTTGGTATGGACTGGAGTTTGAGTGCAGGTGGTTCAATTACAAGAGTAATGAATGGACTTCCTGATGAGTTTTATGGCGATTTATATTTTATTAATGAAGAAAGTGGACAGTATGACTATAAGGGGTATGGTTTTAATAAATACATGGAAAAACTTGCATCAGAAGGAGAAGAAACAAGTAGCTATCTTAGTGTAGAAAATATTATCAACCAACTATTACCAAGTAAAGCAATGGTTATTATTGAGAATTCAGGTATGACAGGTCAAGTTACAAACTTGGCAACAAATACAGAGGGTTGGGATACACAGCCAGACGAATTTTATTTTAACTTTGCAGGATATTCAGGTAAATTTGTTTTTGACGCAAGTGGAGAAATTTTAACAATTCCTCACCAAAATTTTATTATAGAAAAAGAACCTGAAATTGTTGGAGAAGGAGGGTACGATATTATTCCTGGATTTACTGTAACAACAGATGATGGCTATAAATATTATTTTGGAAGTAATAACCTTTCATCTGTACAACTAACTGAATATGAAACAAGATCTTATGATCTTTTATATAAATATGCAAATGGTAATGCTGTTGGTTATTGGGGAGCAATTCCTTACTATATGCTCGCAGGTACTCCTCGCTTAGATATTACCTGTATTCCATATATGTAC
>JAOZTW010000933.1 GCA_029938985.1 Bacteroidales bacterium
CTAACATTGGCTTGGTGTCAGTCATTTTTTTGCTTGTTTTTACTTCGCTACGCTCAAAAACCCACCACCCACACAAAATATCGTCACAAGAGCAGTTACCGTTATCTGCAACTAAAAAATGAAGAGCAGAAGTCCGCCAAAAATAAAGAATATAAACAAATAAATTTATTCATTCATTAACTTAAATTCAAAAAACATGAAATATTTAAAATTAGTAAGTTTGTTATTTGCAACAGTATTAATATTTGCAGGTTGCGATAAGAATAAAAACGAGTTGCCAGTTGAGTTTAAATTTGTATTGCTTGATACGCTTGGTAATGAAAAAACAGTATTTAATCAAGGCGAGACCATAATTTTCAGTTTTCAAGTAATAAATAATAGCTCGGAAGATTTAATGCTGGAAAATTTTTTAAGAGTATATCAGCCTAATACAAATGAAGGAGATTTGGATTGTGGAAAACCTTACACAGGATTTACATTGAGAGCAGGTTATTCTGTCTATACAAATGATACATTGCATATTAAATATTTATGGAATAATATAAATAGCGATAATCATGACGATTTTATTATATTTGGTGATAATAAAAGACCAGACTTACCAAAAGGTATTTTTTACACGGAATTTACTCAATCATTTAAAATAGGGGAGTTTCAAACAGAAGAAAAATATTTTAAAATTAGTTTTACAGTAAAATAAAAAACATGAAAAAATATTTTATAAGTATTATACTTGTTATTGTTGTTTTAAACCTTTCAGCACAAGTGATTACACAAAGAACAAATGCAAAAAAGGTAGATGAAAGTATTAAATTAACAACGAAATCAGACATTGATGTTTTGACCATGCAGAGTTTTGATTTGAAAAAATTGCAAGAAGAAGACAAAAAAAACAAAAGTTTAGATTTACCTTACCGTTTTGGTTATGCTTTTGAAGTTGATTACAATATGCAAAATGCAGGAACTTGGACGACAGTAGAAAACGGCAGAGTCTGGTCGCTTAAAATTGTTTCCGAAGGAGCATATTCAATAAATTTAGCATACAGCAAATTTCATTTACCAGAGAATAGCAGA
This sequence comes from Bacteroidales bacterium, assembly GCA_029938985.1. Taxonomy (GTDB): domain Bacteria; phylum Bacteroidota; class Bacteroidia; order Bacteroidales; family JAOZQN01; genus JAOZQN01. The sequence goes on from JAOZTW010000933.1 coordinate 1,075, forward strand.
TTGTATATTTATAACGAACAAAAAACAGTTTTACAAGGTCCGTTTACATCTAAAAATAATCCGAAAGATAGTACATTTTCTTCTGATTTAATTGAAGGTTCCGCAATAATTTTAGAATATTTTGAACCAAACAATGTAAAAGAAAAACCAGAGATTTCAATTTCAAAAATTGTTCATGCTTATCAAAATCTATTTTCAAATTCAACAAAATAATATGGGGCGTCTGATAGTTGTAATATAGATATAAATTGTTCAGAAGGCAATGCTTGGCAAGAAGAAAGTGATGCTGTTGCTATGATATTAATAGATGATATTGCTTTGTGTTCGGGGTGCTTGATTAATAATACAAGCTATGATTTCACTCCTTATTTCTTAACAGCAAACCATTGTGTTGCAGGAGAAGATGTTGGTGATTGGTCGTTTAGGTTTCAATATAAAAGTCCTACTTGCAATGGAGAAGATGGCTATTCTTATTATTCATATTCTGGGGCAGATTTATAAACAAACAGTTCTGTATCCGTTTTTGCTCTTTTTGCATTATATGATAAACCATCAGCCACTATAGGAGTAACTTATGCTGGTTGGTCAAGAAGTC
>JAOZTW010000023.1 GCA_029938985.1 Bacteroidales bacterium
TAATTCTAATATTTCAAAAAAGCCTTGAGCTTGACACTCGTGAAAAACGCCACATTCTTAATCTAAAAATTATTTTTTTCATTATTATTACCATTATTTTTTCCTATTATTAATAAGGCGTAAAACAATGCGAAGAAAGTTACACTTATTTGTGTTTCCCAAGTATCTTCGTTTAGCATAGATATTAATGAAATTAAGAATAATGCGGAGGGAAGCATTTGTTTGTATTTTTTATTTTTGAAAAAAGGATAAGTTATTGCAAAAACAATCCATAACAAACCAATAATTCCTAATGAAATAGCTATTGTAACATATTGATTGTGTGTACCTATTCTAAATTTTGGTAATAAAACAGATTTATCTTTTTCGTACTGGGCTATAAGTTTTTTATTAATATCGCCAGTGCCAACTCCAAAAATTGCATTGTCTTTTATTAAATTAAAAGCTGTTTTAAGAAACTCAAAACGTTGGGTAACAGAATGTCCACTTGGATTACCTCCTTTTTGATAAATATCAAATTGCCAAATTATTTTATATATACGATTGTTGAAATTATATTTGTTGTAAAACCTACAATTTGCAATTCCATTTTCTATGTTTGAAATATCTTGAGAATTTAATTGATATACGCCAATAGAATCTTTTCTATATCCTTTTGAAGTTAAATATCTTATCAAGGTGTATTTTATTTCATGCCCTATATTGTCAAAGCTGTCATATTTTATTTTACTAACTGAGTTCCAGTTATTTTTCAGTTCTTTTCTGCAAAAATATAAACCTACAAAATGACCATTTTCAATTGTTTGATTTATAGTATCATGCAAATATTCATTTCCATTTATGGTTTGTTTCTCTAAGCTTGCAAAATTGTAGGTTTCTGTATCATAAAAATTAGTTATACTAAAAAATAAATATATTATAATACTAACTGGTAGAAGAATTGATAGAGAAATAAAAATATTCTTTTTGTTTTTTATACTTAAATAAAAAATAAATACATAAGACACAGTAAAAAATATAATTATTCCTGTAATGGATTGAATTATAAACAAAGATAATATAAACCAAGCTATTAAAACTGAAGCTATTATTTTATATTTTGTTAATTTTTCTTTGATAAAAGCATAATAAATGACTACAAAAATTGAGAAAACTATAAATATTGAAAATCGAATATGTGATAATTTTGTTGAAATTTTTCTAATATCATCATAAGGATTATCCGAAAAAAATATTATTGAAGTAGTTTGTATTGTTTTTGCAAAAATAATAAATACCAAAAATAATAATATTACTTTTATTTGTTGTTTGGAAAACGAAGGAATAGAAGCAAAAATAAAAGGAAATAAAAGTAATGGTAGTTTTATTTTTACTTTTTTTAAACCTTGTGTCAAATCGGTGGAGTAGATTAAACCAATACAATATAATATAAAAATACTAATAAAAATTAGTGCTACTTTATTTGAAAACAAAGTTTTAAACTTCTCTTTAAAGTTTAATGTAATAATCCAAACAGCAGGTAATAAAAATTCTGAAACACTAATGCCAAATTTTGAAAAAGGAATACTTGCTATTAATATTAAAATTATTACAAAGTAAGTATTTGAAACTCTGTTGTGTGTTTTAAAAAAGTCTTTAATTTTTTCTAAAAATATCATTGTTTTTCTTTTTTTTGATAAATCAAAGATAAAATATTTTTCTTTAATACATATATTTTTGAATGAATTATTAATAAAGTTTGTTTAAATATTAATTTATTTTAATTTTGTGATATAAATTTTAACCAAAGAGGTATTTTAAAAAATGATTAAAGCACTTGTAATAAGTTATTTTGGAGATACAAAAGTAACAAAACCAGAGGTAGAAACTATTGTTGGTTTGAAAAAACTTGGCGTTGATATTACAGTTATGACACTTGGAGAGGCAGAATCTATTCCCTATTTACACAAAAATGGTGTTAAAACTATTGATTTCTACCCAGTAAAAAAATACTCTTTTGCCGAAATGAAAATAATTCGTAAAGAATTAAAAACAGGAAAATATAATATTTTACACCTTTATAATAATAGGTCTATTAGATATGGAATAGTTGCTTCGTTTGGTTTAAAAGTGAAGTTGATAGCCTACCGAGGGTTGGCAGGAAATATTCATTGGTACGATCCCTCGGCTTATCTGAAATTTTTGAATCCAAGAATTAGTAAAATTATTTGTGCGTCAGAAGCTACTACAAAAGTTATTAGTGATAATTTATTCTGGAAAAAAGATAAAGCAATTACTGTAATAAAAGGGCATTTATTAAGTTGGTATTCACATGCTAAAAATGTTGATTTAACAAAATATAATATTCCAAAAAATGCTTTTGTGGTTGTGAATGTGGCAAATGCTCGAAAAATGAAAGGAATAGAATATTTATTAAATTCTTCTAATTACTTACCCGAAAATCTGCCTATTCATTATATTCTAATAGGGCGTGGTATTGAAACAGAGGAACATATTGAAATTGTGAAAAAAAGCAAGTATAAAAATAATATACATTTTCTTGGTTTTAGAAAAGACGCACTTAATTTTATTAAATCAAGCAATGTATTTGTTTTGTCATCTATCAATGGAGAAGCTGTAAATAAGGCAGTTATTGAAGCAATGGCAGTTGGCACAGCTCCAATTATTACAGATATTCCAGGAAATAAAGGTATGGTAAAAGCTGATAAAAGTGGAATAATAGTGCCTATAAAAAACCCAAAAGCAATTGCAGACGCAATTTTGAAACTGTATAATAACAGGGATTTATGTAAATTGTATGCTAAAAATAGTAAAATAAATTTAGAAAATAATTTTAATATCAAATCAACTATTGAAAAAACTTTTCAAATTTACAGTAAACTGTCCAAATAATAGAAAAAATGAAATCTATTGAAAATATTTTATAAAAAAAATGCAATTTAAAAAACTTTATAATAGAGACTTTCAAAATAAATTTTAACCTAATGAAAAACTTTTTATCGAAAGATAACAAAAAAACAACTGTAATATTGTTGATATTTATTGCATTATCAATAGTCGTTCGTTTTTTTTCATTTTTTCCATCAGTAATAGACCACGATGAATCAACCTATCTTGAAATAGCACGAGAATTTATAAATGGAAAATTATTATACACCGATTTAGTTGATATTAAGCCAATAGGGATTTTTTTAATAACTGGTTTAATTGTTAAAATTTTTGGAAATTCGATATTTATGTTTCGTTTGTTTGCTGCAATAATTGTTGGATTTTCGGCACATTTAATATACTTGGCAAAAGAACAAATTTTTCCTGATAAAAAAACAAGTATAGCTTCAGCAATAATATATATTATTTTTATTTCAACATGGGCTTACTTTGGAGGTTCGGTAAACACAGAATTATTTTTTAACTTTTTTACAATACTTGGACTTTATTTTTTATTAAAAAACAACAATAAAATTTTAAATTTTGTTCTGTTTGGGTTTTTTATTGGTTGTGGATTTATGATAAAATATTTTGTGCTTTTCGATTTTGTTGCTTTTTCCCTTTTTTACTTAATTATTACTTTTGATAAAAAAAATATTAAAAATAATGTAAAATCAATTTTTAATTTATTTATTGCAGGACTGGCATTTACAATACCTTTTGCATTAACACATTTATATTTCTATATAAAAGGAAATTACTCCGATTTTTTCTTTATAACTTTTATTGCCACACGTAATTATCCAACTATTTGGAATTATAAAGATATTTTAAATTTCATATTTGATTTTCATTTACGATTTTTACCAATATTAGTTATTTTTTATTTCACACTTTTTAGTAAACTTAAGACAACAGATGTTTTAAAACAAATAAAAATATTATCTTTAATTTGGTTCGTCTTTGATTTTATTGTTATTTTGCTTGCAGGAAATGATTTTGGACATTATATGATTCAACTTATGTTGCCTATTAGTTTTTTATCTGGAGCTTTTTTCTTAAGTGAACGAAAATTTATTAAGAAAATTAATCGCAAAATTAAACCTGTAATATTATATTTGCTGTTCCTAACATTTATTTTGGCTTTGATGTTTTCGCAAAAACAGACTTATATTGATATGTATGACTATCCAAAACAGGTTGCCAATTATTTGAAACCAAAACTTAAAGAAACTGATAAAATTTACACTTCTAATTGTGAGCATATTATTTATTTTTTGTTGGAAAAAGATAGTCCAACAAAATATATTCATCGCACGTTGCTATCATCTAAAAAACATTTAGCTGCATTAGAAATAAATAAAAAATTAGAACTAAATAAAATCATTGCTTCTAAGCCTAATTATATAATAACTTTAGATTCAACATATAGTGAAATTGAAAAATTAATTAAAACTGAATATGTTTTGGATACAATTTTTAATAATAATGTATTTTTATATTATCATAAATAAAATTTGCATTTGTGAAACATACCGAAAATAAAAAATATATTAAATGAAAGACTTTTTTAAAATATTAAAATACATAAAACCATATTTTGGAAAAACAATTTGGTACACTATTTTTAATGGGTTGTCAGTTGTATTTGCATTGTTCTCGTTTACAATGGTTTTTCCTTTTCTGAAAATATTATTCACACCCGATAAACTTGTTACCGAGCCAGTTGAGTTTTCATTCAATTCCGAAGCTATTATACATAATTTTTTCTATTTTTTAAGTGGAATAATAAAAACAAATGGAGCAATAACAGCACTTATGTACGTTTGTCTCGCAGTTATAATTGCTACTTTACTAAAAACAGGTTTCATGTTTTTGGGTCGGTATTTTTTAATAACTATAGAAAACAGCGTTGTAAAAGATATTAATTTAAAAATTTATAATAAAATTTTAGGTCTTCCATTAAGTTTTTTTTCGAGTGAAAAAAAAGGAGATTTAATGTCTCGTTTTAGTAGTGATGTAAGCGAAATAAAAATAATGGTTTCAAATTTTATGAAAATGATAATAAGAGATCCATTATCAATCATAATTTTTTTATCATATTTATTCTTTTCTAATTTTTATTTTACACTTTTTATATTAATATTTTTACCTATAATAGGAATTATAATTGGTAAAATTGGCTTAACTCTCAAAAAGAAATCATTTGTAGCTCAAACAACACTTGGTTTACTTGTTTCACGATTAGAGGAAACCTTGACGGGACTAAAAGTTATAAAAATATTTAATGCAGAACAAAAAGTAAGACAGAGTTTTAAGAAATTGAATAACAACTATTATAGATTAAAAAATTCGGTAGAGCATAGAAAAGCACTATCTTCTCCATTAAGCGAATTTTTGGGAACTATTGGAGTTATTTCAATTATGTATTTTGGCGGTATTTTGGTACTTGGCGAAAATAGTTCGTTGTCGTCCGAAGAATTTATAGCTTATCTTGTTGTTTTTTCTCAAATACTTACACCAGCAAAATCATTATCACGAGCGTATTTTGATGTGCAAAAAGGACTGGCTTCGCAACAACGGATTGAAGAGGTTTTGTTTGTAGAAGATACAATTTCGGAAATAAAAAATCCAGCTTCAATAATTGATTTTAAATCCGAAATTGAATTAAAAAATGTGAGTTTTAAATATGATACTACCAATGTATTAAAAAATATTAATTTAAAAATAAAAAAAGGAGAAACTATCGCTCTTGTTGGAGAATCTGGTTCAGGTAAGTCAACACTTGTAGATTTAATTCCTCGTTTTTATGATATTACTGAAGGCGAAATTATTATTGATGGGCTAAATATTAAAAAATATAAAATATCAGATTTAAGAAAAATACTGGGAAATGTGAACCAAGAAACAATTTTGTTTAACAATAGTATAAAAGAAAACATTGCTTTTTCCGATGGCGATTATTCACTAAATCAAGTGGAAAGTGCAGCAAAAATAGCTAATGCACACAATTTTATTTTGGAAAAACCCAAAAAATATGATGAAAATATTGGAGAGGGTGGTTCTAAACTGTCAGGAGGTCAAAGGCAAAGATTGAGCATAGCAAGAGCTGTTTTAAAAAATCCCCCAATAATGATACTCGACGAAGCTACATCGGCACTTGACACCGAATCTGAAAAAATAGTACAAAACGCATTAGAAAATTTAATGAAAGACAGAACTTCCATAGTTATTGCACACCGATTATCTACTGTTAAAAACGCCGATAGAATCTATGTTCTTCAAAATGGAGAAATTATAGAACAAGGCAAACATAAGGAGCTATATGAAATGAATGGAAATTACAAAAAACTGTGTGATTTACAGATGGTTTAGATATATAAATAACAAATTATTTTAAATGGAACTTACAATAATAATATCATATTATAAAGCAATAGATAATTTAAAAATTATTTTAAAAGCATTAAATAATCAAAGTAACAATAAATTTGAAGTTATCTTATCAGAAGATGATTTTAACCAAGCAACAATTAACTTTATTTCTGAAAATAAACATATTTATAATTTTAGAATTTCTCATTTATACCAAAAAGAAGATAACGGATTTAGAAAAAACAAAATGCTTAATAAAAGTATTTTACATTCTCAAAGCCAAAAAATAGTTTTTATTGATGGTGATTGTATTCCTCATAAACATTTTGCCAAACAATATATTAACCACTTAAAAGACGGCTGTTTTTTTTCTGGTCGTTCGGTTTTGTTAAACAGCGAAATATCAAAAAATGTACTTGAAAATCAATCTTTAAAACAATTAAATTTATTAAAATTGTTATTTTCAAGCTCAAAACGCATTAAGGCTGGAATATATTCTCCATTTTTTTCGTTATCGGCTAAAAAAAGAGGTTTAGTTGGACGAAACTGGGGAGCATCAAAAAAAGATCTTTTAGAAATAAATGGATTTGACGAAGATTATATTCTTGCAGGAGTAGGAGAAGATTCTGATATAGAATGGAGACTTTTAGAAAATGGAATTCAAATGAAATCAATTAAAAATAAGGCTATTATATATCATTTGTATCATATAAAAAGCTATTCACAACAAGGTGTGAGGAGTAATTTTAAATTAATGAAAAAAAAACAAAACAAAAAAAATATTATTTGTTTGAACGGAATAAAAAAAAAAAAACATAAAAAAAAATGAGAAAATTATTTACAGTTATAGCACTTATTTTAGTAATTTGGGGAGTATATATAGTAGATTGGATCGCTCCAGTTAATTTTACAAATTTTGGAATTGTTCCACGCTCATTTTCTGGCGTTTTTGGTATTATGTTAGCACCATTTTTACATGCTAATTTGCCACACATTGTTTCAAACACTTTACCGTTGTTCTTTTTAACTTGGTCGTTATTAACTTTTTACAAAAAAGTGTCGTTTAAAGTTTGGTGGCTGTCAGTAATAATAGGTGGAGCATTGGTGTGGTTGTTTGCGCGAGGTGGTTCGGTGCATGTGGGAGCAAGCGGAGTAATTTTTTCTTTAATAGGATTTTTGATAGCAAGCGGTATATTTCGTTTAAAATTCAAGTCTATAATAGTTGCAATTGTTATTGCAATAATTTATGGAGGAGTATTGTGGGGTATGTTACCAACTCAAAAATGGGTGTCGTGGGAAGGTCATTTGTTTGGTTTTATTGCAGGAGTTGTTCTCGCTTGGATTTTTAGAAAAAGCAACAAATAAATGTTACAATTGTGTGCCTTTTCTTTTTTACAAATCCTTAATTAAATACAATCAAATGTTACTAAAAGAAACCCTTTATTCAAAACAACAATTTGAAGTGTTTTCTAATGTTTTAGAAAAAAAAATTGTAGATTTTGATAAACAAAAATTTTTTAATGCTGTTTTTGATAAACAGTGGAGTGGGAGAGAGTTAAAACAACGTATGAGGCATTTAACCTCTGTTTTATATTCAGTTTTACCTTCCAATTATTTTAAAGCAACAGATAAAATAATTGAAATAGTTGATTTTATTATCCAAAAAAAATTAATGGAAGGTAGTTTTATTCCAATGAGTTTTGCCGAGTATGTTGAAATTTATGGATTAGAAAACTATCAAAAATCTATTGTTACTTTCGAAGAGATTACAAAATTAATATCTTGCGAATTTGCTGTTCGTCCGTTTATTTTAAAATACGAAGAGAAAATGATGCAACAGATGTTAAAATGGTCGCAACATGAGCATCAGAATGTTAGACGACTTTCGTCGGAGGGTTGTCGTTCTCGTTTGCCCTGGTCTATGGCTTTGCCTAAGTTCAAAAATAATCCTTCTTTAATTATTCTTATCCTTGAAAATCTTAAAAATGATAGTTCGGTGTTTGTCCAAAAAAGTGTAGCTAACAATTTGAATGACATCTCAAAAGACAATCCGAAATTGGTAATTGAAATAGCCGAAAAGTGGATTGGTAAAACAAAAAATACCGATTGGATAGTAAAACATGCTTGTAGAACTTTGCTAAAAGCAGGAAATATGCAGGCAATGCAACTTTTTGGATATAGCTCCGCAGAAATGACTGAAATAACAAATTTTGAAATTAAAAATAAAATAATTAAAATTGGAGAAAATCTTGAATTTTCGTTTAACTTGTTTAATAAGAGTGAAAAACAAGAAATTATTAGAATAGAATATGCTTTATATTTTTTGAGAGCAAATGGCAGTTTAAGTAAAAAAGTTTTTAAAATTAATGAAAAAAAACATTTGCCACAATCAGATATTTTGATTAATAAAAAACACAGCTTTAAAATACGAACTACTCGAAAATACTACGAAGGAAAACAAAAAATTTCATTAATAATAAATGGAAAAGAAATAGAAAAACCAACTGAATTTCAGTTGAAATTCAATATAAATTAAAAAATATGACCACTTATCAAATATTACAAGAAGAGGTAGATGTCTGTTATAGAGTTGTTCAACTAAAAGTTTTGTACGATAATTTTGTGATGAAATTGTTAGAGAAAGACCATTTTTTATTTCAAGAAAATAAAAATCTAAAGAGTGCAATGATTGATTTTGAGGCTTCAAAAAAACATAAAAAAGACTATGTTAAAATTATTGCGGCAATTATGTCGGAAAAAAAATCTTTTTTAAGTTTTATTGATTTATTTCCCAAAAACATAATTAAATTAATAAAAGAATTAATTTGGAACAATTATGTTTCATTTTTAGATGTACATGAAAAAAATGGAGTTAAAATAATTAATAAAGCTAAAATAACATATAACTCAGTGCATATTGCGGTATATGATGATTTTCAAATTTTTGGTTTTGTTGAATTAAAATCCTACAAATTTTCAGAAACAAGACTTGAATTTCCAATAAAAATGCGAGAAATATTATTGAAATATGTTGTTCCACCTACCAATTACTATCTTTCGCCAGAAGTTGACAAAATTAATTGTGATTTTATTTATGAAAATAAATGTAAAATAATTCAAGATTTTGAACTTCTTATTGCCTATTACACAAATAATGATGGAATAAAAACCAATGCTTCGGGACAAATAACAATAAGTACTGCCAACAAATTGAGAAAAAGTTTTAATTTTGAAGAATTCTATTCCGATAAAAATAAAAAACTACAGGCAGCAAGAACATATTTGCTTGCTATATTTATAGAAAAAATAAATATTCCGAGTGAAAAGGAATTTACTCACGAAATTATTAAAGCAATGTTTGAAAACTATTCGGAATCTTATTTTAATAGTATAAAAAATTATTTAACAAACATAAAAGGAACAAGTTATGTTGAAAGCAATAAACAAGACAAAGAAGTATTGTGGATATTGTTAAGAACTTTACAGGACAACAAGTGGTATTCAATGGATAAGATAATTAAATATATCTTATTAAGAAATCAAAATTTTCTTCCCGTTAGCATGTATCATGCAAAAAATTATTTATATAAATTTCAAAAAGATGATTATTACAAATGGAAAAATTATGTTAATTATAGCTCTTATCAAAAACTAATTACCATGCCAATAATTAAAAGTACTTTTGCTATGTTTGCGGCTTTTGGACTTGTAGATATTGGTTATAACGATGTTGATAAAAATTCATCAACAGAATTTGAAACAATGTATGATGAGTTGAAATATGTACGATTAACTTCTTTTGGTACTTATGTTTGCGGATTGACAAAATCGTTTGAACCGCCAAAAATAGAAAAAGAAGTAGAATTTACATTATCTTCAAAAGAATTAATTGTTAGTGCAAAAGGAAATTTGGATTTGGCTAAAATAAAAATGAAAAATTTTACTGCCAAAAATATAAAAAATGAATTTATTGTAACTTATGAATCTTTTTTAAAGAATTGTAGAACAGAAGACGATGTTTATACAAAAATAGATATTTTTGAAAGTACTATTTGTAACAAACCGCCACAAAATTGGTTAAATTTTACAGAAACAATTTTAGACAACATTGAACCCTTTAAAGAAAAAGGAGTTGCTACAGTTTTTAATATAAAAAATGATGGTAATTTGATTTCAATACTTAAAAATGATGATATATTAAGAAAATATGTATTTTTTACTGATAAACAAAGAATTATGATAGAAAAAAGTAATGTATCTAAGGTTAAAACCAAATTGAGAAAACATGGCTATCTTTTGTAAGAATTGGTTTACACTTTTATCAGTTGCCACGTGCTTTAGCTCGTGGTACATAAAATCAACTGAATTTATATTTTAATTCCAATAACTAATATATCATCGGTTTGTTCTTTGTTGCCTTGCCATTTAATCAAATTTTTGTCAAGTATGTTTTTCTGTTTGTTAAAATTGTTTTTACTGGCGGCAATAACTAATTGTTTGAATCTCAGATGCTGAAATTTTTGGTCATACTGCTCTCCAAACTGGTCGGGATAACCGTCAGAAAACAGGTATATTTTATCCCCTTTTTCAAGTTGTAATGTATAGTTATTAAAATCTGTTTCTCTCAAATGTTTTCCTATTGGTTGTCTGTTTCCTCTAATTTCATAAAGTTGGATATTGTTATCCGGAAAAATATTTATTGTTGATAAAACAGTTGGTTTGTAATCTATTTTACGAATATTTTTTTTTGTAATTTCTTTGTTTGAACAAATTTCAAGTTTTTTATTGTTGTTTTTAATTACCAAAAGAGAATTATATGCACCAGCAAATTGAATTTTTTTTGTATTAACATCAAAAGCACAAAGTGAAATATCCATGCCATCACTTGTTTTATAATTATCTGTTTTAAACGAATTTTTTATTAAAATTCTTAATTCTTCAAGAATATTACTTGGAGAAGTAATTTCGTCTCTGTTAACTATTTCGTTCAACATAGAAATTCCCAACATGCTAACAAACGCACCCGGAACTCCATGACCGGTACAATCGGCTACGGCAAAAATAATATGTTCACCTGTATTTTCTCCAAAATTAGACACTTTTTTTGCCCAATAGAAATCTCCACTTACTATATCACGAGGTTTGAACAATACAAAATAATCGGAAAAATAATTTGAAAATATATCCTGCGAAGGCAATATAGCATTCTGTATTCTACTCGCATACACAATACTATCTTTAACATTTTGTTCTGCCAACTTAATCTCTGTAATATCCGAACTAATAGCTATTAGGCGTGTTATAATATTTTTGGAATTTAAAATTGGTGTTAGAATTGTATGAACCCAAATTTTTTTGTTCTGCTTAGTAGTGTTTAGGGTTATATAATCTACCGATTTTTTTGTACTGATACATTGTTGAATATGTTTCTCAATATCTGGATTTTCGCTTATATTGCTAAGATTTGTCCCATATTTTTCTTTTAATTCCGAAATACTAAAACCAAACATTTTTTCATAAGCTTCGTTAGCCCATTCTATTTCAGCATCTTGATTTAATATAATTATTGCGTTGTCGGTTTCTCTCGCAACCAAAGATAATTTCTCCAGTTCAATATTTTTAGCTTCAATTTGTTTGTTTGAGTATTTCAATTTCTTACGCATATCAATCAGCGATTTGCCAAGAGTGTCATCTTTGCCAAGTAGAGTATATTTTGCATTCAAATCACCTTCTCCTATTTTTTTTGCAAATGTAGAAGTTCTTATAAGTCCTTCTATTAAAGTACTTGCCGACAAGGTCATTTCTCCTATTTCGTCTTTACTTGTAGGTTCTAATTTAAAAGAGTTGTCTATTTTTCCTTGCGAAAGATTTTCCAAAATTTTTGTAATTCTTATAATTGGTTTTGTAATACTTTTGGAAATAATCCAGATAATAAAAGTTAAAAACAAGAGTCCAACTATTCCCACAGCAATTGATGTATAAAAATGTATATTAGCCTCTTGCATAATAATATCAACTGGTACAGCAATTGCAATGCTCCATGGAGTTGTTGTATTTGCAATTTTTATTGACGAAAAAGTTATGTAAACACTCGAATTTGTTATACTATCGTGAGTTAAAAATGAGAATTGTTCTCCATTTTGAATTTTTTTAATAATATTGTATTTCTCTGATTCTGTTTTTAAAATCTCTTCTATAGGAATACCTAATTTTTTGGAGTTAGGGTGAGCAACAAGCTTGCCGTTGTTACCCAACAAAAAAGCATAGCTTTGTGCATAGGGTTTTATTTCACTAATAATTTTCTGAAAATGATTTAAAGGAATATCGCAACCAGCTATTCCATGAAACTCATTATTAATAAATATGGGTATTATTATTGTTGTTTCCAGAATAGCGTCTTGACTCGTTTTTTGTTCTTCTGGCATATTTTCTACATTGTTGTAGGAATAAAAATATGGATTAATAATAAATTCCTTATGATTATTTTTAACTATGTAGTACGGATTTTCTGGGTCATAATCAGAAGTATCCACAATACCTTCCATGAATTTAATTTCAATATTTTTATTGTTATTTTTTGAAGCAAACAACGGATTTTCTTTGTAATAAATAAATCTTCTTCTCCCATGTTCTTTTTTATATTCTGGGTTATATTTAGAATAGTCCCATTGAAGAAATGTTGCTATAAAATTATTATTTTTTAGAAGAACATTTTTCATTATTTCTATATGAATACTATCTTGATTTTGTTTATCAATTTTATCATAATAAAACAACGATTGAGTCATGCCTCTACAAACACCAAATTCGTTGTCCAAAGAGGCTTTTATAATGTTGGAATATTCTCGTGAATAAGCATCTGCCGTATTTTTTGCTTCATTTAAAGCATTGGCTTTATATCTAAATGTTATATAGCCAATTCCTGTGGAAAATATTATAGTTGAAGTTGTTATAATATATAACAACATTTTTGTATTTAATTTCATTATAAATTTTTTAAACTGAATGCAAATATATTGAATTTTTTTTTAATAACAAAAAAAACTAAAAAATTTGCGCTTGGGTAAAAAGCAAAAAGCCAAAAAACTTCTTTAAAGTTTTTTGGCTTTTTTATAAATAATTGAATTTTAATGTGTAAACCAATTCCTAATTTTTTATAAAAACGGAATTAGAATATCGCTTCTTCTTCTAAGAGTTTTCATAGTTCTACCTTTTATTTGTCTAACTCGTTCTCTTGTAAGGTCAAGTTTTTCACCTATTTCGTCCAAAGTATATTTTGAGCCACGATTAAGTCCATAATACAGTCTTATAATTTCGGCTTCTCTTTCCGAAAGCGTGTGTAAAACTCTTTCAACTTCGTCTATAAGAGTTTCATTGGCAAAATCTTCCGCACGTTCTTTGGCGTTTTTACTACTCAATAAATCTAACAATCTAAAGTCGTTACTTGCATCATTACTAATAGGTGCATCTACCGACAAATGTTGTTCGGAGTTACGAATAGCATCTTTTACTTCTTTTGGAGCCATGTCCAATTCTCTTGCAAGTTCTTCGGTCGTTGGCTCTCGCTCGTAGAGTTGCAATAGCCGTACAAAAGCTTTATTTATTTTGTTTACCGAGCCAACCTTATTGAGCGGTAGCCTCACAATACGAGAATTTTCGGCTAATGATTGTAAAATTGACTGACGTATCCACCAAACTGCATACGAAATAAATTTGAAACCTTTTGTTTCGTCAAAACGCCTTGCGGCTTTTATTAACCCAATATTTCCTTCACTTATTAAATCTGGCAAACTTAAACCTTTATTTTGATATTGTTTAGCAACAGATACAACAAAACGTAAATTAGCTTGTATAAGTTCATTGAAAGCCGTCATGTCCCCTTTATTTATCTTTGCTGCTAATTCTGCTTCTTTATTAGCATCTAAAAGTTCAACTTTAGCAATTTCTTGTAAATATTTATCAAGTGATTCGCTATCTCGTTTCGTTATTTGTTTTATTATTTTTAATTGTCGCATTTTTCCCCCTTTTTTATATATATGACGTTTTTTTTAATAAAAGGTTGCATCTTATTAAAATTTTTTTTATATTTGCAGTTAGTTTTTTTTGGAATATAAAACTATTTATTTATCTTTGCACTTTATTTATATGTAATATATTTCAAAAATTACACCAAATAATCAAATAAATTTCTATCTGAAAAGCATAACTTGCTGAATTTTTGAACTCCCAAACTTTTTATAAATAACCATAGATATTAATAATTCAAATTTATTTTGGTTTGGTAGAATAAAGAAGTGTTAAGAATTTTAACATGTTTTTAACAAATTTTAACAAATTATTCAAGTAAAATTTACATCTCAAAACTACATCTTTTCTTTTTTTTCTTAATTATTTCACAAATTATTTACGATTTAATATATTGTAATTTCGTTGAAAAGTTATCAACATAATAAATTATAATATATTTAAAATGCTGTAAACAGCAATTAAGAATTAAGAATTGGTTTACACCTTAAAATTTACTCATTTTTTCTTTTCACTATAGGCATATTAAAATAAATAATGACGTTTTTCATAAGTGTAAAGTACAAGGCATTTTTATTTTTTAAATACCGCAGTTTACTTATTGTAAATGAGGATTTTAAAATAATCAAAATAACGCCATAATTTGCATTTATGAAAAATGCCTAAAATAATAATACTCCCACAATTAATAACAATTAAAAAAAATTTATGTACGATATTTTAGAACTAAATAGCAAAATATTAGACGAACTACGTAGTATTGCCCGAGAAATTAAAATTCCTAAAATTACGAGCTACAAGAAACAAGATTTAATTTACAGAATTTTAGACCAACAAGCAATTTTAGCTTCAAGTTTAAAAACTGAAAAAAATGATGTTGAGAATATAGAAGCTGAGAATATAGATGTTGAGAATATAGACGCTGAGAATATAGACGCTGAGAATATAGACGCTGAGAATATAGACGCTGTAAAAAAGGAAATTAGAAAACAAGAACCCAAAAAAGAGGTTAAAAGATCTCGCCAACCAGCCTCAGAAAAAAAATCTTATTCAAGAGATAACAATAACTCTAACAATGATTATCCTAGAAAAAGAGAGAGAACGTCAAACGACAGACTTTTTGATAGTTTGGGAAAAATCACAAACTCAGGTGTGTTGGAAATAATGCCAGATGGCTATGGTTTTTTACGATCAACAGATTACAATTATTTTAACTCACCAGATGATATATATGTGTCGCAGTCTCAAATTAAATTGTTTGGATTAAAAAAAGGAGATACAGTATTTGGCTCAATTCGTCCTCCAAAAGAAAGTGAAAAATATTTCCCACTAATAAAAGTTGAGGAAATTAATGGTAGAACACCAGATTTTATTAGAGACCGAGTTCCGTTTGACTTTTTGAAACCGCTTTTTCCGGAAGAAAAATTCAATATTACTGGAAATGGACACAATACATTGTCGATGAGAATGATAGATTTGTTTGCACCTGTTGGTAAAGGACAAAGAGGCTTAATTGTAGCACAACCCAAAACAGGTAAAACTGTTCTTTTAAAAGAACTTGCAAATGCAATTGCCGATAATAATCCTGATGCTTATTTAATTGTGTTACTTATTGATGAGCGACCAGAAGAGGTTACTGACATGGAACGAAGTGTAAAAGCAGAAGTTATTGCTTCTACTTTTGATGAGCAGGCAGATAAACATGTAAAAGTTTCGGACATGGTGATTGCCAAAGCAAAAAGACTTGTTGAGAGTGGACACGATGTAGTTATTCTTCTAGATTCAATTACAAGGCTTGCAAGAGCTTATAACACAGTTGCTCCTTCGTCTGGAAAAGTGCTTTCGGGTGGTGTTGAGGCGAGTGCTTTACACAAACCAAAAAAATTCTTTGGTGCAGCTCGTAATGTTGAAAATGGCGGTTCGCTTACTATACTTGCAACTGCACTTATTGATACAGGCTCAAAAATGGACGAGGTGATTTTTGAGGAGTTTAAGGGAACAGGAAATATGGAATTGCAATTAGACAGAAAATTATCTAACAGAAGAATATTCCCTGCAATAGATGTAAATCTATCAGGAACAAGACGAGAAGACCTGCTTCTTGATGAAGAAACTATAAAAAGAATATGGATTTTAAGAAATCAACTTCTTAGTGACATGACATCTCTTGAAGCAATTAATTTCCTTTCGGAGAGAATAAGAAGGACTAAAAATAATAAAGAATTTTTGATTTCAATGAATAGTGGCAGATAATAAATTTATATAATGCCGTAAATGGCAATTAGGAATTAAAAATTAGTTTACACCTTAAAAATCAATTTTTATAAAAAACAGTGTTAAAAAACAAAGTTTCAAATCATAATAATATAATAGACGGCTAATCACTTAAAGTTGGACAAAAAAAATCCCTTTGCCAAAGTTTGGAACTTTGGCAAAGTTGTGGCTATCGCGAATATACTGCGAATTATATGGTTTATAATCAAATAATTGTATCATTGAACCATTGAATAATTGTATCATTTTTTATAAATAAATTCTATTTTGTTCATTCAATAATCGTTTTACATAAATTTTGTATGCAAGATTTCCTGCGAAAGTGATAAAGAAATTTTTACCTGAATTTATTGTTCTTTTAAACGACGATGAGATTGTAAACGTATTTTTGTAAGCCCATTTAAATCCAAGATCCAATTCTTTTGGACTCAACAATTTTGGTTGAAAAACTACATGTTGTGTGTCGTATAAATCCCATTTTTCATGTAAAATTCTACCTTCTTTTTTAAATCTTTTGAATGATTCCGTTTCGGGATATGGAGTATAAATAGCATATCTTGGTATATCAATTTTATATTTGTTAACAAAATCGACAGTTTTTTCAAATATATATTTGTCATCTTCGTCAAAACCAAAAATAAAGCAACCCATTAAAATTACATTAATTTTTCGCAGTTCAGAGATTATTTGTGTGTATTGTTCAAATTTATTAAAACCTTTTTTTATGCTGGTTAACGAGCTGTTGTTTAAAGATTCAAAACCAATTAATAAATACGTACAACCGCTTTTTTGCAGTAAATCTATTATTTCGGGGTCTTTAAATACTTTTGTTGAAACAAGACCACCCCATTTTTTTTTCAAAGGAATTAATGCTTTTAACAATTCTTTAAAATACTGAATATCTTCACCCATACTAACATCGTTAAAAACAATTCTTTTGGATTTTATCAGTTTTATTTCATCAATAATATTACTAATAGCACGTTTCTGCCAGCCAAAACCTGCAGCAGGAACAGCACAAAAATCGCATAAGCCCTTACAACCACGAGTTGCACTAACTACATTAGGCACACCATAACGATTTGCTTTTTGAAATTTACGTTTTGGAGTTGGTACAATATCAAAATGTTGTGTTAAATCTTTGTACAAGCTTTCCATTTTGTTATTACAAAAATCGTTCAATAATTTAGGCCAAGTTTTTTCGGCAAAACCTACAACAATTGCATCTGCATGTTTAACCGCCTCGTTGGGTAAAAGTGTAACATGAACTCCTCCCAAAACAACTTTAGCTCCTTTTGACCTATAATGTTTAGCAAGTTCATAACCCCTAATTGAGGTGCCTGTTATAATGCTAATTGCAACTAAATCAAAAGATTTTTCAAGTGGAAGTTTCTGTACACTTTCGTCTATACAAGTTATTTCAAAATTAAGTTCTTCGGGCACTAAGGCGGCAAGAGTAGTTGCAGTTAAAGGTGCTTCTCTAAATGATTTACGAAACCCTCCAATCTGTAATTTATGAATTTTTGCTTCTGGTAAAATTATTAGTAATCTTTTTCTCATTTTGGTGTATAAATCGGTTATTGAAAAATAGAACTTACAACAATAATATTACTGTCGGTGTGTGGCTTAAAGCCACGCCGACAGTTTATATACAATTGTTTGTGCGAGAGCGAGGTGCAACTTTACGTGGGTAGCCTAAGATTAGTTACAAAACAGTTTTTTTACTGCTTGCAGGTTAATATAAATTTGTTTTAAATCTTGTATTTTTAAAGCATTGTAGCTATCAGAAACAAAGTATTCGTAGTTTCCTGCTTTTAATTTTTCGAGGATAACAAAATGCCAGTATGCTCCTTCCACAAATACGCCATGCGACTGGTTTGAATTGTTGAGTTTTATTGCAGCAAGCATTTCTGCGAGTATTTGAAATTCGGGATTACGGTCGGAGTATGAGCGTTTAAATTCTTGTAGAAAAAAGAAAGGTTTTTTGGGACTAAAAGTACCTTTGGCAAGCATAAAATCTGTTTTTCCTTTTAATAGAACACCATTTATTTCTGCCGAAATAGAATATTCGTACCAGTCTTTTACATCATCGAAAAAATAATCTACTTTATTTAAAAGACGACTTATAAATTTCATTTTTAATTGTTCTTCGTTGTAAGACGATAAAAATAATTTATTTTTTTTTATTAATGATTTTAAAAATGCCTGTTCGGTTTCGGATATTGGATATTCAAATGAAAACCATTTATTAAATTTAATGTTATTGTCTTTCTTTTCTATTACAACAATTTCTTCTATTTTTTCGTAAGTAGCGTTCCTAAATGTTAGTTCTGTTATTTTTGGTTTCATTTTTATTTGTATATAATTAAACTAATTTTGGCATGTTTCATAAAAATTGAAAGTTTTTTAACAACTTAGCTCAGCCATTTAATATTTGAATATGTATGACTTGGCTATTTATGAAATTGTCTTTTTTTAAAAAAAGTGAGTTTTAATTAGTATAAACTAATAAAACTCACTTTTAAATAATCTTGGATAAATATTTATTTATTTATTCAACAATAACTTTGTAATTTAAAGTTTCTGTGTTATTTGTTAAACGTATCATATAAACACCTGTTTGTTTAATATTAATATTTTCGGTGTTTGTTATTTCTTGCGTAGTAATTACTTTTCCTGTAATATCAATTACTTGTAAACTATAAGTTCCGTTTACTTTTACTGTAATTTCTCCATTTGATGGATTAGGATAAATATTTACATTTGAATTTAGTTCGTCTATAGCTGTTATAATTTCAATATAATCTGATTTTTCTTCAAAAAATGGACATACTCCATAATTAGAGTTAGATGCTGCAAGTTTAATCGAATAGTTTCCTACTACATTAAAGGTTATTTGTGGGTCTTTAGTGGTTGCATCTGTTGAATTTGTAAATTCCCAATCAACACCTTCTTCTCCTTGTGCTATTGTCCACAAATATGTTGTACCATTTTCTTCGCCTACTGTTGCAGTAAAATTGGCAGGAGTTCCAACAGTTATTGTTGTAGGGTCGGTTGTAAAATCTACTGTTAAGTCATCATGTTCATCGGCTTGGTAAGCTGAGGCTAATCGAAGAGATTTTGAACCAGCACCACTACTTGCTGCTATGTTGTTTAAAAAATAAACAGCTGGATATTTATCTCCTTCTACATACCAATAATACTCATCTTCATTAATAATATCTTCTCCACCTGGTTGCATTAAAACCCATTCATCTACCATATACATATAGCCATCACATTCTAAATGACATTTTACTCTTATCGTTTCTTTCTCTTCTCCGTTTGGTAATATTAAAGTTCCTTCACCATCAACCTCCCATGTATAAGTACCTTGAAGTTGAATTGGAACATTCATTTGATCGGGTATATTTATAGCTACATCTTCGCTACCACTTGCTCCATATTCTAATGGGTTTCCAAATACTGGTTGTATTTCACTCCATACAGCATAAGTATTTACAGAAGCTGCCATTCCTACTTTTCCATAATTATCATTAAAATTATAAAATTCATGACCTACAAGTGGAGCTCCACCAACCCAAACATTACAAACATGTGTAACTTCGCTTGTACTATTTTCTGCAATAATTTCTGAAATAGATTCGCTTACTGTAGTGGTA